>JANMIM010001254.1:0-4168 GCA_031375795.1 Bacteroidota bacterium | reverse complement strand
CCAATTACGCCCGGAACGGGCCGTCGCTCGGTAGCCCGGTGCGGGAGCACCGGGGTTTCAACGCAAAACACGGTCACGCTGCGCCGCGGCGTACCGTCTCTTTCCGCCCAATTCAATGTTTCGCACAGAGGCGGCCCTTTCGGGGCGCGTCAATCTTCTTTTGCGTCGACGGAGGGCTGACGCCCGCCGCTACCCAGAGCCGGCTCCTACGGAGCGGAATAGCAAACGCAAAATAGGCCCAGATTGGTTATTTAAGAGTGATTGCCCTGGACCCCAAACCCAGCCCAGCTGCAAAATATTCTAAAACAGGTATATTCAAAGTTTCCGTTGTCCCCGGGCTACGCTTATTGATCAAAATAGTATGAAAGAATTGTTGGAATTACGTGTAAATGTCGACTATGCGCACCTCTTATTTGGGAAGGAGGAGGGAAAAAAGAGGGGGACATCTGTCAAAGTTGTACTTCTCAACAAAGACGATCCTCGGTATGTACGTTTGTCAGAAATCTCTGCCTATGTCCGACGGGAATATTCTGATTGGTTTTTCCTCGGATGGGAAATTAGGAGAATTTACTTCAAAAGGGAGTTGGATTCGGCAAGCCTCCTGCATTTGCAAATTCTTCGGTCCTTTGAACCCTCAGGCGAGCAATGCGGGACACAATTCGACGAAACCTCTGCCTGCAAGATTTGTGGGTCTAACCGTAAGCAAGTAGGAAACTTGCATCTATCGGAAAAGTCGATCCCCAAATTAGATATTTCGAGGACGATCGGAGGGGAGCTTGTTGTTTCTTCTAAATTTGCCTCTGTATTTGAATCTCAGGGGTTGTCAGGAGCTGTCTTTCTTCCCATTCAAACGGAAAAGGGAATTTCGACCTACAAGCAGCTTTGTATCTTGAATGAAGTGAGCCTTTCCGAAAGATTGGTGGCCGGCGTTAACCCGATTGATTTGTCTGACCATTGTGAAGATGAAGTGTATAAATGTCCCCTTGGCCATACTGTCGGGTTGAACCTACTATCCGAAACGTGGGTATCCAATAGGGAGGGATTGGATGTTCATGACTTGTGGATGAGCAAGCAAAAAATTGGAGTCAATCGAGGACTGCTGCGGCCAGCACCCATCTATTTTTGTTCTCAAGCATTTCGCAAAATGGCCGCAGATGGAAACCTCAAGGGCATTCGTTTTGAAGTTGCACACATGGAGGGTAGGGATGCATGACGATCGGACACGGCAGCTGAAAACGCCCCCCTCACCCATTCAATTCCTCAGGCGTCGAAAACCGCTGCGAGATCAGCTCCGAGACCATCGTGTACAGCGCTGCTTTTTGCAGGTCTGAGGCCTCCAGCAATCGCAGGTGCTTGTGCATGGTCACGGCGTCGCCACGCCGTGCGGGGCCCGTCTGGGCTGCCTCGGGGCCATATTTCAGGGCCTTTTCCATGCACTCGCGGATCAGTGGGGCGTAGACCTCCAGGTTGGGTTGCCCGATCTCCCGGAGCAGGTCGTCGGCCATGAGCCACATGTAATTGGCGAAGTTGCTCGCAAACACCGCCCCCATGTGCAGGCGCAGGCGCGCTGCACTGTCGAGCACGCTCACCTTGCGGGAGAGAAACTCTGCCAGCGGCCGCAGGCGGTCGATCACCTGCGCATTCCCCTCCAAAAAGATCGGAATCCCTGCAAAATCGGCCTTGTGGCCCTTGGTAAACGTCTGCAAGGGGTAAAACACGCCAATATTCTCCCCAAATGGTGCCAAGGCATCCAAGGCAATCGAACCCGAGGTGTGGGCAAAAACCGTGTGTGAATTCGCGTGTATGGCGTAGGTCGCAGCCACCTCGGCGATGCCGTGGTCGCTGCTCGCGACGATGACCAAGTCCAGGTCGGGCCGCAATTGCGAGGGCGCAAACGCGGCTTGGATGGACGGGAAATCCTTGGAGATCTTGAAAGCCGAGTCGATGTGGCGCGAAAATACCTGCACGACCTCAAACTCCGTCCCTTGCAGGTTGGCAGCTAGGTTCCATGCGAGGTTGCCCGCGCCGATGAGGGCGATGCGTTGTCTAGGCATCGGTGTCGATGCGTTGGAAGACCGGGGTGCCGTCGGGTGAAATCCCGATGCGCACTGGATTGCCGGTTTGGTCAAATGCATCCACCTGCGATGACCCGTCACGCGGCAGCTCGTAACTCACCAAGCCGCCTTGCTGGTCGTAGGCCATCACCTCCACCATACTGCGCTTTTTCAGCAGGGTTTCTTGTGGCGCGACCGGGGGTGTGTCGGCCACTTCGTCCTCTGGTGTCTCGGCCTTGCCCGATGCATTTTCACGCAGGCGGCGCACCATGGCCATGCCGAAGCCGAAGGTGAGCACAAAGGTGCCTAGCCACAACAGGTTGATCCAGGGCTTGGAGATGGCTTGGATCACGACGATGTCCTCGGGCGGATTTTGGCGCTCCTGCACTTGGATCCCGACCCTGCCCGTCGCGGTATTCACCCCGACAAATGCCACCGAGGTGTAGAGGTCGTCGAGGTAATGGTCCTTGATGGACACGCGGTTTTGATTGTCGATGCGGTAAAGGGGCGTCGCGGCCACTTGCGTGCCGAGATCGGTGAAGATCCGCAAGTGGGCACGGGCGATGAGTTCAAACTCGGTGCCTGCCGTGGAATCTGAACTGATGCGCTCAAAGATGATCTTGGCGCGGGCCGTCTGCACCGTGTCGCCGATCGCCATGTCGAATTGGTAGGCACGGAAATTGGGTTCCTCGTCGTCCTTGGTGACCGTGGAGACGTGGACATAGACGTCGCGGCCCAGGGAGATTTTGCGCGAGGGGTGGGCGAGCAATCCCATCGTGGGATTGATCTCGGCCTCGGGATACAATACAAATGCCTTGTCCTCTGAGAGCAGGTCATGCTGGGTGACAGGGTCCTTGGTGCGGGGCACAAACCTGAGCCCATAGAGCGTGCGCTCGTTGATGTGGGAGGGTTTGAGAAAGTTGATCTTGTCGTTGATGAAGCTCTCTGTGGCGGGCAGGTTCACCTGGCCGTCTGGGCCCGAGAACACATCCATCGGCAACACAAATGCAAAAATATCGCCCGTGGAGTCGGCAAAGCGCACCTTGAAGGACTCGAGGTCCTGCTGGATGATGGTGAGGTTGCTGATCGGGGCCTTGGCTTCCTTTTTGCCGAGGTAGGTGACCTGGAAGTCCTTGATGTTGCGCGGCTTGCCTTTTTGCAGCAGCACGTTGTCGTTGCGCGAGGCCTCGGGCAGGGCCGACAACTCGTCGGGATTGCCATTGATCGTCAAGACGCTGTCGTAGCCGCTGCTGAAGAAGATGCCCAGCAGCATCAAGCCAAAGCCGATGTGGGCCACCGAGCCACCCGAGACCGAGCGGGTGCGCGCATTGCGCAGCAGCAGGCCCACGAGGATGTCGAGGTTTGCAAAGACCATGAAGAGCGCCGCAAACAGCAGGATTTCATCTGAGAAGACAAAGAGCCCCCAGCGAACGTAGCCAAAAAATGCCCGCAGGGGATCGGTGGCATTGTCGGCCAGCGATTTCCACACAGCCATGTTGTCGTCGAGCCCAAACTGCCAGTCGGTGCCGATCGCCACGGAGAAGAGGATCACGATGGCGATCAAGATGGCCATGCCATAGGGGCGCATGAGTGAATTCCAGCGCGTCTTTTGCCTGACCTTGCGCCAAAACATGAACTGCGCGATGCCCGATAGAATGGCCAGGGCAATGGTGAAAAAGACGGTCCAGCGGTAATAAAAGAAGCTCGTATCCTTGACGGGTGCCCATTGGGTGCCCAAGATCTTGTTGAAGACGGGGGAGGATGTGAAGATCGTGATCACGATGCCCGAGAAGAGCAGGGTGAGCACGCCCAGGAAGACCAGGAATTCGACCGAGTTGTAGGCGATGCCCTTGCCAGCCTTGGGCAGGTCTTGGAAGCGCGAGACAAAGAGGGCTTTGATCAGGAAGAGGTAGACGAATAGCAGCGCGAGCAACTGACCGCTCAGGCCGAGGTCGGTGAACGTATGCACCGACGTCTCACCCAAGATGCCACTCCGTGTCAAAAATGTGCTGTAGAGCACCATGAGAAACACCGACACGATCATGGCCATCGTGAAGGGCAGGAAGCTCTTGCTCTTGCGGTAGGCCACGACCCCGTGCAGGGCCGCGATGCCG
>JANMIM010001245.1:0-3052 GCA_031375795.1 Bacteroidota bacterium | reverse complement strand
GGCAATGGCAATGCACCCATCGTCGGCCAAACCGGAGCGAGCTTCACCGCCACGCAATCCGGCAGCTACGCCGTCGTGGTGACCTTAAATTCCTGCTCCGTGACCAGCGATTGCGAATTGACGACTGGCGTGAGCTATGTGCAGGAAAACACCATCCGCCTGTATCCAAACCCCAACAACGGGCAGTTTACAGTGGCCTCGTCTGAGGACGGTGTACTCGAAGTCTTCAGCATGACCGGGCAGCTGCTGCTGCATCAAACGATCAGCAATGGAGAGACCAGCGTGTCCTTGGGTGGGCAGGCGCGGGGCACGTACCTCGTGCGCATCACGTGTGGGGAGCGTGTTGCGCATAGGCGCATCGTGGTTCAATAATCGATCAACGGAGATTCTTTGCAGGGCTGCTTTCCGCGAGGGAGGTGGCCCTGTTTTTTATTCATGCTTATCGGGATGATTACCACTAACCCAAATTGTTTGTCATTTCGACCGCAGTCTTTGGGTATTTGCAAGGCTCCGAAGGAGCCGCAGCAAATATCCAAAGACGCAGCGGAGAAATCTAGCACCTCACGATACACCTTACGCTTCACCAAGTACCTGATGAGGTATCGCTGAACATCGCAACTTCTCCGCATGGTGGTCAAGCAAGGAGTGTTATTTAAGGCGCTAGATTTCTTCGCTGCGTGGTCGAGTCGCTACGCTCCCTCGACCTTCCGATAGCTATCGGAATCGGTCGAAATGACACCTGTTTTTCTATTCTACTGGTCAACTTCCCGATAGGCATATAAGGACTTCCCCATATACCTATCTACTTGTAAGCCCGGCAACGCAACACTCCCAATTTTCCTCTTCCCCCAAAAAACCAGTGTTTCCACGGGGGGTGGCACGTGTTGCATTCGCCCAACTTTGCATCGGATTAATTTCAAAGTATGATGAAAAACAAGATAAGACCCATCGTAATGCTAGCATCTGGCTTGCTATGGGCAGGCTTTGCGCAAGCCCAGGAATCCGTCAACGCTGGTGGCGGCGACGCTAGCAGTGCCGGAGGTTCAGTAGCCTACTCGGTCGGGCAGCTCGTTTACACCACTCCCACAGGATCCACTGGAAGCGTGGCGCAGGGTGTGCAGCAACCATTCGAAATCTCAGTGGTCACAGGCGTGGAAGAGACGGCTATCCAGCTGGAAATGAATGCCTACCCCAATCCCACCATGGATTATCTCAATCTGAGGGTGAGTGCTTATGAAGGCTTGAGCTTGCAACTCACAGACGTGCGGGGCGCGGTGCTTGAAAGCAAAAAGCTCTCCGACAACAACACGACGATTTCATTGGAAGGCGTGGCCAAAGCCACTTACTTTCTTACGGTCAGCAGTGACGATCAAGTCATCAAGACCTTCAAGATCACCAAGATTTAATGATTTAGGGTACAATATTTTTCATTAGGGAAATCTTTAGTATTATGAAAAAATTATTTTCGATTGCAGTAGCAATGCTTCTTGCGACAGTGGTGCTGGCTCAGGCACCCGAAAAAATGAGCTATCAAGCGGTCATCCGCAATCCAAGCAATACGCTTGTCACCAACCAGCCTGTAGGGATGCAACTCAGCATCTTGCAAGGTTCGGCCAGCGGAACTGCGGTGTATGCCGAGACTCAGTCCGTATCGACCAATGCCAATGGCTTGGTGAGCGTGGAGATTGGCGCAGGAACGGTCGTTTCTGGCGATTTTTCCACCATCGACTGGGCAAATGGCCCCTACTTCATCAAAACAGAAACCGATCCCGCAGGTGGCACGAACTATACCATCACGGGTACAAGCCAAATGATGAGTGTGCCCTACGCACTCTACGCCAAAAACAGCGGTAGCTCGCTTCCTGGGCCTCAAGGTCCGCAAGGGGCTGTGGGTGCAACAGGTCCCGCCGGACCAATCGGCTTGACGGGTGTTGCAGGACCTACGGGTACTCAAGGTGCAACCGGCCCAGCAGGCGCAACGGGTCCTGCCGGCCCCATCGGCATGACGGGTGTCGCAGGACCTACAGGCTCGCAAGGCCCAATCGGCCTCACAGGTGCTACTGGTCCTGCTGGTCCTACAGGTGCAACCGGCGCAACTGGTCCGCAAGGTCCAATTGGTCTCACTGGCCCTACAGGTCCTCAAGGGCCAATCGGTACAACTGGCGCTACTGGTCCTCAAGGTCCAATTGGCTTGACCGGGCCTACTGGAAATACTGGCCTCACAGGCCCAGTAGGTGCAAGTGGTCCTGCTGGCTCGACCGGCCCTGCGGGTCCAACGGGTCCCGCTGGTCCAACGGGTCCTGCTGGCAACAATGGCTCTAACGGCCAAGGTGTACCCACTGGCGGAGCCCCTGGGCAAGTATTGGCCAAAATCGATAGTACCAATTACAATACGCATTGGATCACCCCCTCGTCAGGTGGAGCTTTTACACACTACCTGGGCGAAAAATTTGGCGGAGGCGTGATCTTCTACCTATGGAAAGACGGTGCTGGCGGCGAACATGGGTTGATCGCTGACACAACCGATCTGTACTCTCAGTTTATGAACATTACCACCTCTGCACCTGCTGCCGGAAGTACATGGAATGGTGAGGGTAATACCAATGCCCTTGCTGTGCTACCGGGCCTCACGTCTGGCATGCTACGAAGTGCGTACCTGTCCACAAATGGGGGTCAGAGCGATTGGTACGTACCGTCCATTGATGAATTAAGGCTCCTTCATCAAAGCCGCTTTCATCTGAACATGAAACTGTCAACCATGCCTGGATCCATGCAACTACCAATTGAGGCTTTCCAATTGTTTAGCAGCACACAGTACTTTTCCGACGTTTATATACTGAACGCCTCAACTGGAGCTGTCACGACGCTGTCTAAGGATCAGGCAGGAAAGTGTCGTGCCATTCGGAAGTTTTGACCTGATTGCAATGATGCAATCAATGCGACTGATGGTACATCCACACAAGCGGAAATTGCTTCCACGGATGGTAAATTGAAATCAACCAATCAACAGTAGATTCCGGGTGCGTTTTTCCTGGAGCGGGGGGGGGGGGGG
>JANMIM010001202.1:0-2207 GCA_031375795.1 Bacteroidota bacterium | reverse complement strand
GTGCACCCATGTTGAGTGGGTCCAACCATCCGCCTTCTGCCTCACCGGTCATTTCCGTGACAAAGATGTCAAACCCACCCATGGCGCCGGGGCCGTTGGAGGAATAATACAGCGTCTTGCCATCTGGGTGGAAATAGGGGGCGTCTTCGTCAAAGGCCGTGTTGACCTTGGAACCAAGGTTGGTGGGCTCTCCCCACTTGCTCTTGCCTTCCTTCTTGACCATGTAGATGTCCCTGCCGCCAAAGCCGCCTGGCCTGTCGCTGGTGAAAAACATGGTGCTGCTGTCTGCACTCTGGCAGATGGAAGCTTCATAAAACTTGGAATTGAGCGGACGCTCGATGGAGTGAGGCTCCCTCCATTTCTGCTCAGTCTGATCAAACTCGGTCACGTAAAGGCCGCCTGCCTTCTTGTGGCGATAGATGTACAGGGTCTGGCCATCGGCGGTGAGCGAGATCGTGGCATCGTGACCCGTGGCATTCACCGGCTTGCCGATGTTGGTGCCTTCGGTCCACTCGCCGTCGCGCTTGTGGGAAATGTAGATGTCCTCGTCGTAGAAATAGGTTTTCTCGTCTGCACCCAGGCATTCCGGGCGGCGAGCGGTGTACAGCAACACCGAGTCATTGGCCGAGATCACCGGGCTGTGCTCAGAGAAGCTGCTGTTGATGCGATCACCCATGTTTTCGATCTTGACCTGCTCGGCATCGGCCTTCTTGGCGAGTTTCTTCGCATAGAGGCATTGCGTGATGCGGTTGTTGACCCATACATACTCAGGGCTCGTGGGCTCATAGCGCTCGAGGTCCTTGCGGTAGGCATCGACAGCACGGTCGAAATACAAGTTGTAATGCAGGGTGAGACCATACCAGTAATTGAACTCCTTGTCAATGTCTGGATTGATCTTTTCCACCTTCTCAAAGAAGGGGAGGGCCTGATTTTTCTTGTAGGTGATGTACAAGCATTTGCCCATCCAGAAGTTGTAATACGCGTTGTTGGCGTCTTCTTTGAGCAATTCTTGCACGTAGGGCATCGCCTCTTGGAACTCTTCGTAGCGAAGGTGCTCCTTGGCCGACTTCAATGAATTCTTGTAGTCCTTTTTCGCGTGTTGGGCGAAAAGTGTGGACGTGGCAAGAAAGAAAAATACGAGGAATCTGAGCTTCATAATACGAGGAGGTTAATGTTCCAATCTTCCTTGGCAAGGCACAACCTTGCTGTTGATAACACTGGATACCCACATCTACACCAACACTCAGACGGCCGCAAGGACCCGAATCGCATCAACTGTGGATATGTTGATAAAATTCGATTGCAATATATGACTTTTTCCGATTGTCAAGTAAAAAGTTTAAAAAAAATTCAAATATGAATGATCTTAGGCTACCTAAATGGGTGATTCACTGTGTGTTGATATGTTCATAACTCAACAAAAGCTTTAAATTACAATTGAATGGACAGAAATTTCAGTCCCTGTGAATAAAGGTGGAGCTGGCTGAGCTTACGGGACTAGAAATTAAGTCTTTAGGTAAACAAATCCGGTGAAATCCAATTCCATCACCTTTTTGGGACGCGAACATGGAATCGAAAAAAATGATGGGGAATGGACAAAAAAAATCGGCCCAAGCAGCATTTTGCCTGGGCCGATGATGGGACTTACCCACAATTCTCAACTCACATTTCCAGGATCTTCAGCTCGGTCCTGCGGTTGAGTTGCTTATTTTCCTTGGTGTCATTGGCTGCAACAGGTGATTTCTCACCATAGCCCTTGGCGACCATGCGTGTCGTCTTCACACCCTTGCCCACCAAGAAGTCGACGACGCTTTGGGAGCGGCTTTGTGACAGCGCCTCGTTGTGTGCATCTGATCCATCGCTGTCGGTGTGCCCGCCGATCTCGATCTTCAGCCCGGGATTGTCCACCATCAGCTTGTTGAGGCGCTCCAATTCTGCGACCGATTCTGGCCTGAGCGTCGACTTGTCGACATCATAAAAGATGTTGTTGAGCACGATACCCACGCCGATCTCGATCTTGTCGAGCGCGACATCCTGCACGATTTCTTGGTAACCTTCAGACTTGGGAATGTTCACGTTCAACGATTTGAATAGGTAGCCTTCACGCTCTACTGTAATGCCGTAGTTTCTTCCCGATGGGAGGGAGACGAGGTATTTCCCGGAGGCCGAGTTGGAGTTGAGCGTGCTCACGACCACGTTGCGGTCGA
>JANMIM010001143.1:0-7629 GCA_031375795.1 Bacteroidota bacterium | reverse complement strand
CACGGTCGGCTTGGTCGGAATCCTGCTGTTTGAATACTTCGGATTGGGTGTGGCCTACGGCGCGGCGCTGGCCAACTTTTCACTGATCAAGTCCCTGGGCATGGGCAGCTTCCTCATGTTTTTTGTGGTGCTGAACCTGAGCAACATCGACATGGTGCAGGGCGAATGGATCTGGATCAGGTTGTGGAATTTTGGGAGCCGCATCGATTACAACCGCGCGATCGGGCAGCGGCTGAGGCTGCTGCCTCGGCTCTTGGCTGGACCGCTGTCACCCATCTTGCCGCTGGCTGGCGAGGTCATCTCCAGGGTCTCGCTCAATGGGGACAGCCGCTATTTCCTGTTTCAGTTGGATGAGGTCCATACCATCGGGGGATTCCGCATGGAGTATGTCCTGTTGCGGGCCAAGAATGAGGGCGAGGTTCCTGAGGCGCGGCAGGGTGTCGAGGCCTCGGTCATCGCCTTCAGAGACCGCGATGCATTGTTGCGCAAAGACAAGCGCAAGGGCGATTTCAAGAGCATAGACACGGTGCAGATCGAATAATTTTCATCGGCAAAACAATAGCTTTACTACTATTCACTGATTCTTTCCTATTATTGCTGGTCTATCAAAGATCGTATGCATATGGAAGATGTCTATCAATCCCTGTTGGAGGGCAATCGCCAATGGGTTGCCGAGACCAAGGAAGTGGACCCCAACTTTTTTGACCGCTTGGAAAAGGGGCAGAAGCCTCAGTTTCTCATGATCGGTTGTGCAGACAGCCGTGTCCCCACAAGCCAAATCACCAATACGCTGCCCGGGGAGATCTTTGTGCACCGCAACATCGCCAACATGGTCGTGCACACCGACATCAATATGCTGTCGGTCTTGCAATATGCCGTGGACGTGCTAGAGGTGAAGCACGTGATCGTATGCGGGCACTATGGCTGCGGCGGGGTCGATGCCGCGCTCAGCAGCAAGAGCTATGGCCTCATCGACAACTGGTTGCGCAACATCAAGGACGTGCACCGCTTGCACAGCCACGAGCTACTCGGGCTCAAGGGCAAGGAGCTCTCAGACCGCATGGTCGAGCTCAATGTGATCGAGCAGGTACACAACCTCTGCAAGACCAACATCGTGCAGGAGGCCTGGGCCAATGGTCGATTCCTACAGGTCCATGGCTGGGTCTATTCGCTCAAAGACGGCATCATCAAAGACCTGGATCTGATGGTGGACGATGACGAAGAGCTCGCTGGCATCTACCGCTTCCAGGGACTCGAAGATGGAAAATAAAATCCCTAATCCGCTGCAACCATGAGCTTCGCCATTCGACTCGTATTGAGTGAAAAGTTTTGCCTGCGCGATCCCAACCAAACCGAACTCGGTCGCAAGATCTTGGATCACAGCATCAAGCTGATCGATTCCCTGGGATTTGAAGCTTTCACCTTCAAGAAGCTGGCCACGGCGATCGGCTCGACCGAGGCCTCGGTGTACCGGTACTTTGAAAACAAGCACAAGCTGCTCGTCTACTTGGTCGCGTGGCACTGGGCATGGCTCGACTACATGATCGATTACCAGACGCACAACGTGACGGACCCCAAGCAACGCCTGCGGCTCGCCATCGAGGTCCTGGCCTACGCCAACGTGAACGATCCGCGCACCGCACACATCGACGAGGCCGTGCTGCACCGCATCGTCGTGGCAGAGGGCTCCAAGACCTTCCTCACCAAAAACGTGGATGGCGAGCACGAGGAAGGCGTATTTCAAGGCTACATCAACTTGGTGTCCAAGCTCGCCGGCATCATGAGCAGCTTGAACCCGAGCTTCCCATTTGTGAAGGCGCTGGCCTTGACGACGGTGGAGTCGTCACGCAAGCAGCTTTTTTTTGCAGGACATATTCCATCCTTGACCGAGGTGTCGTCGTCGGGGGCCGAGGGGCACTTGCTCACTGACTACCTGGAATTGCTGGTACACCGTGCACTCGCGGTGTGACGGCAGGTGCCGGGTACGCGCAATACGAGCATCGCTCCACCACGCAAAAAGGCCACCTGCAAACGCAGATGGCCTTTTTCTATTGGATCGATGCGACGCCTTACAGCGTGCGGACAAACGGGGTATTGACGTAAGCTCCCACAGGGAACTCCACGTTGAGGTCCTGCCCGTTGAGCTTGCCATGCAGGTGCGACACGGGGTAGCAGAGGCAGCATTCGGTGACATTGAGGGGATCCTGGTATTCCCAAGTGTCGAGACGGATGATGTCGTGCACGACCGGGCTGCTGCTCTTCAAGTGGTACACCACTGAGTCGGCGATCAGGAAGCCGACGGTGCAGGAGTCGCTGAAATTGTAGGTGTACAAGGTATCGTTGGTGCGGCTATGGATGGCATAGACGCGTGCCGTCGCATGAAACGACGGTAGGCATTGCCCTGCGCTGTCCTTGTATTGGAAGACGAGCCTGGAGCTGGGGCAAGGCTGGCAGATCTCTGTCTCACAGGGATCTTTTTTGCAGGCGCTCGCTATCAAGACCATCAAGAGACAGGCAAAAAGGGCGGCCGACAGTGCAGAGATTTTATTGCGCATTTCTATCCTTTGAGTCAAAAATGGGAATAATTGCGGTGAATGCAAAACTTAGAGTTGCTCTTTGAGCTTGATCAGCGGCAAGGAGAGCAATTCAAAGTTGGGGTAGCTGCCCTTGAGCATCTGGAATTTCTCGATGTACATGTCCACCGAGGTCTTGTTTTTCAAGACAAAGGTCTGCACCTTCCTGAAAAACTCCTGTACCGAGGGGTGAGACTTGTCCACGACCAAGGTCATGATCTTGTTCACCTCAAACTCGCGCTCGATGGCAAAGTAAGTGATGAGCAGCGACTTCATTTTCTTGCGCTCCTCCTCCTCAAATCCGGAATTGACAAAGGCGTCCACGATCGCAAACAAGCGCTCACGGTTGCCTTGGTCGCCGATGAACTGTGCCAACTCCACCCACATGATGTAGGGGATGTAGACGCCGCCACAGACTGCCATGGCCTCGGTCGCAAATGCCCTGAACTCGGGCAGCCCTTTCTGGAGGGCCTCTTTGTGCAATACGGCAAGCTCTTCGATCACTGCGTCGCGATCTTCTTCAAGCTCGTCGTAGTATCTTTCCTCTAGCTGCGCAAGTGTTTTTGCCAGACTCATAATGCTTTACAAATAGTGTCGATGTAAAAAATTGAAGGTTTAAAATTAAGTAGGGAAATCGGAATTCGGAAAGGAAAATAAGCCCACATGAAAAAGAAGCTCAAATTCTGTCCCCAACGCTCGTCGGCCTCATTTTCCCGACTCAAATTCCTTGACCAAGACGGCATAGGCGGCATAGATGCGCAGGAAGTTAAAAAGGTCATTGTCTTCGCGGTTGGTCACCAAAAACAGCCCTGAATGCGACTCGGAATGGATGTACATGATGCCCATGAAGCCATCCCAGCCACCGGCATGCCCTGAGAAGTTGTAGGGTTGCAGGTTGTGGAAGCCCAGCCCCACCCAGGTGCTCTTGTCGGGCCCTTTTTGCTGCGGCGCCATCATCGACAGCAGGGCCGACCGCGACAGGACCTGCTCGTAGGCGGGGTTTTTCCAATTGCCGAGCAAGAACTTCATGAACTTGCGCATGTCGCGCATGGAGGTCTTGATGCCCCCGTCGCCCGTGGGGCTCGGGCTCTCGACCTCGTTTTCGTGCACATTCAGGTAGCTGCCGTCTGTGAGGCGGTAATAGCCCCAAGCCAGCCGCCCCAGCAGCGAGTCGTGGGTCTGGTAGTAGTGGGAATCGTTCATCTCCAGCGGCGCAAAAATCTTGTTAGTGACCAATTGGCCGAGGTTGATGCCCATGACCTCCTCGGCGATGTAGCCCAGCAAGACATAGTTCAGGTTGGAGAAGTGGTATTTGCGGTGGGCCCGATGGTCGATGCGGGCATAGATGAGGAAGCGCTCCTTAAAATCCTGCATGCTCAGGAAAGCACGGTAGTTGTAGGTGTTCTCGTAAAATTGGTCTTCGTTTTGGAGGGCTTCCTTGCCAAACTTCTCGGGAAACAGGTTTTCCATGCTTTGGCTGATGCCTGATCGGTGCTCGAGCAGGTCCATGATCGTGATGTCGGGCGCCTGCCGGCTGCGGCCCTGGATCTCCAGGAATTCAGGGAAGTGGTAATAGACCGGGTCGTCCAGTTTCAGCAGGCCCTCGTCGGCGAGTTTCACAATCGCGATGGCCGTGAACAACTTGGAGATGGACCCGAGGTTGAAAATCGTCGAGTCGCTCCAGTCATACTTGTTTTCATTGTTGGTGTAGCCATAGCTGAAGCTATAGTCGGGCTTGCCTTCCTGCACGATCTCGCAGCCAAAACCGAGAAACGGCTTGAGGTTGGCGTCGATGAGAAAGGTGGAGACGGAGTCGGCAATCGTACCCTGGGGTTTTGCTGCCTGCGGCAGCAAAAGCAGTGTGAGAGCGAGTGTGAGAGCGAGGGCGCGTTTGCGTGTGAGGGCGTGCTTGAGTGTGAGAGCGAGGGTGCATTTGCGTGTGAGGGTGAGGAGGTAAGGCGGGCGAGGGGATATGGCAATCGCTTTTGTATCCGTTCCGCCATTCACTGAAAATGCCATCGGCCTGCGTCTTGCGCTGGCTGATGGCATTTCCACTTCAGATTTCTCCAAGATCAATTTCCGACTTCTGAAATGAACTTGGCCCGAATGAGCTGAATCTCCTCGCGGGAATATTCCCCTGCAAAATGCTCCTCGGCCACGCCCAGGGCATCGGTATCGGCATTCATGAAGTAATCATAGATGTCGTCCACGACTTCCTCGTCCATCTCTGACTTGATGTAGTAGTCCAGGTTGAGCTTGGTGCCGGAGTAGATGATGTGTTCCAAGTCCTCCATGAGCTCGGCAAAGCTGATCCCCTTGAGACGCGCGATTTCATCCAATGGGGTCTTGCGGTCCACGTGCTGTATGAAAAACAGCTTGTTCATGGACTTGTTGCCAGCCTTCTTGACGATCACGGAGTCGGGGCGCTCGATGTCATTCTCCTCGACATACTTCTTGATCATTGCCACAAACGGTGCCCCAAACTTCTCTGACTTGCCGCGGCCTACCCCGATGATGTTTTGGAACTCGTCGAGGTTGATCGGGTATTTGATGCTCATGTCCTCCAGGCTCGGGTCCTGGAAAATGACATAAGGCGGAATGCCTTTTTTGGTGGCGATCTCCTTGCGCAGCTTCTTGAGCTTGTCAAATAGCGCCGGGTCGAAGACCTCTGCGGTCTCAGACTCATTCAGCTCGCGTTGTTTTTCCAGCTCGGCAAAGTCCTGGAACTTGAGCAGCATCGTGGTCACAGGATTGGCAAGGTAGGCATGGCCTTTCTTGGAAATCTTGATCACGCCATAGTCGTCGATGTCTTTTTCCAGGTAGTCCTGCACGAGGAGCTGTGCAAAGATGGCCTTCCACTCCTTGTCGTTGAGCTCGACGCCGCGACCAAACACCGGGAGGGTGTGGTGCTCGTTGAGAACCACCTGCTGACTCGATGTGCCACGCAAGACCTTGACCATGTGGTCGATGCCAAATTTCTCCTTGACCTGCTTCGCGACCGCCAGTCCTTGCTTCACATACTTGGTGGCATCGTAGCTTTCCTTGGGATAGCGGCAGTTGTCACACATGCCGTTGCACTTGGTCTCGTCAAAAAACTCGCCAAAGTAGTGCATCATGTACTTGCGGCGGCACATGCCAGACTCGCAAAACGAGGCCATCTCATACAGCAGCAGGCGCCCGCTCTCACGCTCGCTCACGGGCTTGTCCTTCATGAACTTCTCCAACTTGATGATGTCGTTGAAGTCATAATACAGCACGCAATTGCCCTCCAGGCCATCGCGACCGCCACGGCCAGTCTCCTGGTAGTAGCTCTCGATGCTCTTGGGCACGTCGTAGTGGATCACAAAGCGCACATCGGGCTTGTCGATGCCCATGCCAAAGGCGATGGTGGCGACCACCACGTCCACGTCTTCCTGCAAAAACATGTCTTGGTGCTTGGTGCGCACCTTGCTGTCGAGACCAGCGTGGTAAGGCACCGCCTTGATGCCATTGACCTTCAAGAGCTCACTCAATTCCTCCACCTTGCGGCGGCTCAGGCAATACACGATGCCCGACTTGCCTTGGTGTTTTTTGATGAACTTGATGATGTCGGTGACCGGGTCGGTCTTGGGCCGCACCTCGTAGTAGAGATTCTTGCGGTTGAAGGAGGTGATAAACAGCCTGGCGTCCTTGAATTGGAGATTTTGCTGGATGTCGAGCTGCACCTTGGGCGTGGCAGTGGCCGTGAGGGCGATGAGCGGCACGTTGTGGATGTGGTTCAGGATCTCCCTGATGCGGCGGTACTCTGGGCGAAAGTCATGGCCCCACTCAGAGATACAGTGCGCCTCGTCCACGGCGACAAATGAAACCTTGGTCAGGCGCAGGAAGTCAATGAACTCCTCCTTGACCAATGACTCCGGCGCGACATATAGCAGTTTCAGCGTGCCTTCGATGGCCTTGCGCTTCACCTCGTCGTAGTCGCCACGCGACATGCTGGAGTTCAAGAACCCAGCCTCGATGCCGAGCGCCATCATCTGGTCGACCTGGTTTTTCATCAGTGCGATGAGCGGCGAGATCACCAAGGCGGTCCCTTCCATCACGATGGAGGGGAGCTGGTAACACAGCGATTTTCCGGCCCCGGTGGGCATGATGACAAAGCAATCGTTGCCAGCCAACAAATGACGCACGACATCTTCCTGCTTCCCACGAAATTCGTCGAACCCGAAATACTTCTTGAGTGCGCCTTTGAGATCTGTCTTTAGCAAAACTTCCATTCTTCAATCTTCAGTGATGAGCAGCCGACAAAGATGCCTGCCTGCCCTTCTTTCATTTAGTTAACAAGATAGAACCAAAACAGTCCCCAGCAAAGGAGAAATAAGTTTTATTTTTCATCATTTCTGCTATCTTCTGAGCTGAAATGGACGCCTCGGAGGCCGAACCAGGTGGCCAAGGTGCGTTTTCATGTTTCATTTCCTTACAAGGGTTGCAAAACTATTTCTTCACATTGAAAACCATATAAAGAAAACCGTTTTTTTTGCCGAATCTTGAGTTTTTCGACCAAGGCGCTTGCTTGCCCTGTGAAGGCCAGCATTTGGAGCCTCAAATGATTTTGGATATGCGAAAACACGACTACGTGATCATCATGGCTGGCGGAATCGGCAGTCGATTTTGGCCAATGAGCCGCACGACCCTCCCCAAACAATTTCACGATATCCTGGGCATGGGCAAGACCATGATCCAGATGACATACGATCGGTTCACGGACTTTGTGCCGCAGGAAAATGTGCTCATTGTGACCAATGAGCGCTATGCAGACCTGGTCAAGGCGCAGTTGCCGGGCATTAGGGACGCGGAGATCCTGCTGGAAACCGTCGGCCGCAACACCGGGCCCTGTGTGGCATACGCCGCCTTCAAGATCAAGCAGCGTGATCCAGACGCCTGCATCCTCGTCGTGGGCAGCGACTACCTCATCCGCAACTCAGGCAACTTTCTTGTCGATGCCTCCGTGGGCCTCGACCTCGCGCGCCGGCAACCCTACATCGTGACCCTCGGCATTCGCCCCACGCGACCCGACACC
>JANMIM010001141.1:0-4874 GCA_031375795.1 Bacteroidota bacterium | reverse complement strand
GTCGTCGGCCAAGCGGGCTTCCTTCCAGTCGAAGATTTCGGTCACGCCCATGTACAAGTCCTCGGAGTTGGTCGCACGGAGGAAAAAGTCGCAACCCTCCTTGTCGAACATCTTGATGATCTCGGGCTGATAGCTGGCATTGTCGGCACGGAAGCGGCGGATTTTGATTCCCCGGTCCTCAAGCAGCTTCACCGAGCGCTTGAGGGTAGATTCCTGGTCGAATGATGCAGGGTTGTTGCCGTTCATGCCTTCCACGTACACGGGGGTTTCCCCGATGAAGCACACGCCGGGTTGGTAGCCCCTGAATTTCTTGTAGGTGAAGGTGGCATCCTCCTTCTCGCAAGGCAAGCAGGTGTTGTCGTAGTCCAACACGTAGGATTTCCCCGCCTTGAGGGTGCCCAGCTTGAGCGCGATGTCAAGCAACAGGCCGTTCATGGGGGCATTCAGGTTGAAGTCGTGGGCCATCTCCTTGCTCTTCACCGAAACGCTCTTGGTTGTGAGGTTCTTGCGCATGATGATGCTCATGTTGTCGGGCGAGGGGATGTTCAGGCAGGAGTTGTGCATGAGGTTCTTTAGCGTGGCCATATCTTCCAAGCGATCAGCACCGCAAAACACACCGTAGATCATAGATAACAGAGCATCCGACCACTTGTACTTGGCCCCGCCGTGACGCTTTGGGAGCGCCGAGTCAATGAGTTGTGGAATCCCGGCTTGCTCGATCTCGTCGATCACGAAATTTAAGCCGCCGAATGGGGTGATTTTCTTTTCCGTTGTACGTACCTTTACCATAGCAATCTTCGTGGTTGCGAGGGTCGGTTCCGCGTCGCCAAACTAGGACCGGCCCTCTATTTTTTCTTACTATGGTATTCGTTCCCGTCTTGACACCTCGTGTCAAAAACCGAGGGTAAAATCTACTTGACAAGAATAATTTTCCCGTCCTTAAAGATAAAGTATGGTTTAACCCCATTTTTCTCGAACCATTCAATTGATGCATAGACCTTTTCAGTGTTTTTTGTAGGGCCAACCTTGCGCTCAGTATATCCAACGGGAAATTTCTTTAGCATGTCTGAGAACTCGCCCCGGTTGTTGTCCACCTCTTTGTCCAACAAAAAGCAAACCTCTGCTGCCGAAAGGTGCTTCTCGGACAATATCTTGAATGCCTTATCCTTGAATGTCTCCTTTTTCTTTTCCACGGCTGGCTGCGCGGCGATATCATTCAATTGCTGCTTGGGTTTCTGCCCTGTCTTTGTTGTGGGTGCCTTCTTGGGCGGCTTCTCAGCCTTAATCGGTGGCGTATCTTCCACGGTTTCGGGGTCGAAATCTGGCTGGAAGGCCCGTATGGACGCGAGGATTGACTTCGATCCAGACCTTGCATCTTCCAGCAGAGCATCGAGTTCAGCAACTTGTAATTGACTCATCCTGAATGCCGTTTTCAGGTGCTCCAAAATTTCTTTTCGGTCTTGCCCGATTGACACATGGAGATTTTGCGGCAAAGTGCTATCTTTACTCATTGTTTTAAAGTTTTGGTAGCCCCGACAGGTCTCGAACCTGCAACCCCCGGACTGCGAAATCGGCGCTCTATCCATTGAGCTACGGGGCTATCGAAAGAACGAAGTGGATCACTTGGGAATCGAACCCAACACGCGCGACTTAGGAGGAGGCGGTGGACTAGAGCCAGACGTGACCCATGAAACTCAAGAGGGAGGGATGACAGTCTCTCCCTCTTTTCATTCCGTCACAATACTAAGCAGAATTCCCCGCCGCTACAAGCAGGACGGGGAATAGTTATACACATTGGTTCTGGATGGGTGGAGTTTCCCGCTCTTTGGCCCCTTGGCTGGAAGATCGGCGGGGAATCCTTGGTTTGCCTTGCCTCGGGGCTTGCGTTTGTCAGCGGCTCTTATTCTTTTCGGATTTTAGGTGCTTGCATTTGTAGTAATGTGTCGTAACTTTGCATCGTTGGCCCTAGGATAAGCGGCAGAACGAAAAAGCGGAGGCGGCTATGGCATTTGATTCAGCAAAAGCAAAAGATCTCATCTTGTGGATTGCGTACCAATTGGATACGCCATCGATTCCAGACATTTGGTCCATCATCTACCTTGCGGAGCGCTCACATTTGGCGCTCACGGGTCGACCGATGATCGGCGATATCTTTGTGGCGATGAAGCGAGGCCCTGTCCCCTTGCAGGCCTATACCGAATTGTATGCCCGGTCGGGTCGATGGCTGCGAGGTTGTGAACCGAGCCATTTGGACATCTGGCTCAAGGGGATTTCGTTTCGCAGGGGTTCGGTTGAATTGGCCAAGTCGTTCACGCAAGTGGCGCGTCATTGTATCTGTGAATCGGTGAAGATGGCCAAACAATTGGGGATGAATGCCTTGGGCAAGCAGGTGCGTGGCCCTGCCTGGGAACATGCAGGGCTCGATGGCCTGCTCGACCCGTTGGAGATGGCCAAGGAGGGTGGGGCCGATGCGGCGACGCTCGACCACATCAACATTTGGCGGGAAACGCCCTACAAGATGGAAGCCACGGTGGGGCTGTTTGCGCAGCGCCGATAGCTCCCACGCAACGCGTGAAGGGGAGCGACCGACGGTATGCGATCCTCCCAAAATATTCCCCACCCATCCCTGCCACCAAAATTCCTAAATTGCCGACATGAGCAAGTATTGCCTGATATTGGGAGCAAAAAGTGACATTGCCAGGGCACTGGCACAGGTCTGGGCGCGGAATGACCATCATCTCTACCTCGCGGGCCGCAAGGCCGGGTCGGAGATCGAGCCCGATGCCAAGGACCTGTCGATCCGCCATGGCGTCGTTGCCAAGGCCATCGAGTTTGACGTGCTGGCCTATGAGACCCACGAGGCATTTTACAATGCCTTGGATCCCAAGCCCGATGTGGTGATCTGTGTGCTGGGGTATATGCCAGATCAAAAGGCCAGCGAAAAAGACCATGCCTTGGCGCGGCAGGTGATGGCCACCAACTATGTGGGTTGCGCCAACATCCTGAGCATCGCCGCCAATGACATGGAGGCCCGCAACTCCGGCAGCATCATCGGCATTTCCAGCGTGGCCGGCGAGCGCGGACGCGCGAGCAACTATTTCTACGGCAGCGCCAAGGCAGGTTTCACGGCCTTTCTCTCGGGTCTGCGCAACCGCATGGCCCTTGTGGGGCTGCATGTGATGACCGTGAAGCCCGGGTTTGTGTACACCAAGATGACAGAGGGCCTCCCGCTGCCTGCACCCTTGACGGCGCAACCCGAGCAAGTCGCTGAGGATGTCTTCAAGGCTTGGCGCAAAAAGAAAAACGTGCTGTACACCAAATGGATGTGGCGATGGATCATGGCGATCATTCGAAGCATCCCGGAATGGAAGTTCAAGAAGATGAAACTCTGAGACGCGATGCAAGCACTCCCTTCTGACCGGTTCACACGTGGCGATGCCCTGCTGTTGGGAATCGCGATGGTCTTGATGCTGGTCTGGAACAGGGTCTCTTGGGACTTTCCGTTCTTTTGGGACAACGTGCTCAACTCCAAAATCGCGCATTGGTATTTGGAGACCAATTTCTCCTCGGTGACGGTCCCTGAAAACCTCGATGCAGGGCACCCGCCGTTTTTCAACATGTATTTGGCGGGCATTTGGAAGGTTTTTGGCAGGTCGTTGGCGCATGCACATATCGCCATGCTGCCCTTCTTGCTGCTGATCTTGGTGCAATTTCACCGGCTCATGCGCAGGTGGCTGAGTCCCAAGGCCCGGGTTTGGGCGATGCTCCTGCTCTTTTGTGAGCCAACTTTCATGGCGCAAAGCAGCATGGTCAGTCCCGACATTGCGCTGGTGGGCTTCTACCTGCTGGCGTTGAATGGACTGATCGACGGGCGGCGATGGCTCGCCGCGATCGCGATGGTGCTCATGGCGAGCGTGAGCTTCAGGGGAATCTTGATGGTGGCGCCCCTGTTTCTCACAGACGTCGCACTCGCCTGGCTGTCTGGTGTGCGTCGGCCAGACCTTTGGAAAGCCTGGCCTTATGTGCCCGTCACTTTGCTCACGCTGTTGTGGCTGTGGGTGCATGCCCGCGCCGTCGGCTGGGTGTTTTCGCCGCCACCCGAGACCTACGGCGGACATCGCCAAATCGTGGGGATCGCGGGGATGGCCAGGAACCTGGGCCTCGTGGGTTGGCGATTTCTGGACTTTGGGCGGGTGTTTGTCTGGCTGTTTGTGCTGGGATTGGGCATGGTCGCCGGACTCAGGCGATTGGCCAGGACGGAGGCCCTGAGGCAAGCCTTCATGGTTTTTTTCTGGCCGGCATTGGGTTTGAGCCTGCTTTTGATGCCATTTTCCAACCCCATCGGGCACCGTTATTTTCTGGTGTGCTACATGGTATTGCTTTTGCTGGCGGTCGGGCTTGCAGAGGCATCTGATTGGAGGGTCGCCTACAAGATCGGATTGGTCGTCGTGATGGCCGGACTCCTGACGGGCAATCTTTGGATCTATCCCACGGGCATTGCCCAGGGCTGGGATTCATCCCTGGCGCACATCCCCTATTTCTCGCTGGCCAAATCGGAACGGGAATCGATGAAACAAAACCATCTGAATCCCTCGGAAGTCTGCTCGACTTTTCCGCTGCTCGCCAATCCCTACTATGCCAATGTGGAGGATTCGTTGCAGCCCTATTTGCGTGACAAGGACGACTCCACGGGCGGCCCTTGCAAATACATTTTCTTCTCCAACGTAGCCCCGGGCTTCTCGGATGAGGAGATCGCTAGCTTGGGTGCAGCCATGACACGCGCAGGCGGGTACCGTCGGCATGGAGGTGCGCAGATGTGGGGCATAGAGCTAATGCTTTACGTGTACGAACCACCTAATCCAGGCCCCATTGCG
>JANMIM010001079.1:0-4400 GCA_031375795.1 Bacteroidota bacterium | reverse complement strand
GGGCATCGTCCCTGTATATTATAATATGTGAGACCCTTACTGCTTCACCACCCGCCTCACATTCTGCCCATCCACCACGACGACATACATGCCCGGGCCCCATTTGCTGGCATCGATGGCTTCACCCGCCGTCATCATTTGGTGGAAAACCAGCCTGCCCATGGCGTCGTGCACCACGATGTCATGGGCCGTGGCATCGGCGTGCTGTAGTTTCAGCGTGCGCTGAAAAGGGTTGGGGTAGGCCATCGGCAAGCCCGAAGGCATGGGGGATTCCACACCGACCTCGGTCTGACCGCAATACCATTGGCTGTAATCCTCAGGTGCGCCCTGCCAGATCTGGAAGGCATCGTATTTCCTGGAAATCGTGGCCCACTCGATCTTGCTTGACCCGATGGCGTTCACAGAGTCGATGACGTTGCCGATCTTGCGGTACAGCGTTTGCCCAAACTGGCTCTGGTTGATGACCACCGTGTAGCAATAGAAGAGTCGGCTGGGCCAGAGCACGTTTTGGATGCTGTCGACGGCGCCCTTGATTTGGTTGATCACGATCTGCTCGTCCTCGAGCGAGTCCAAGGCATTGATCGGTTGGCAGCCATTGCCTTGGTACCACACGCTGCGGGCGGGATTGTGGGTGTAGAAATTGGTGGTCGTGTCGGGCTTCCACATCCCGTAGTCGTTCAGGTCGTTGTCGTGCGCGGGCAGGCTGCCGGCTCCCCAGATGATGTTGCATTTCCAAGGGACATTGGTGTAGACATTGCCCCAGATGGTGTCCTGGTACTGAAACCAATCGGGAGGCGTGGGCTGCGTGCTCGCGTAGATAAACCCGCCCAGATTGCGGCTGGGATTGGCGCCACAGGAGTCCAGCAGGTGCCACAGGTCGGCGATGTTGCTGCCCGGCAGGTTTTTGTTGCGTGGGTCGATCTCGATGTTGTCGTCGTAGGGAGGGCTGGCGAGGGTCTCCAAAATGTCGTTGCCCATGGTGCCGCCGCTTTGGATGTTGAGTGCGCCATTCACAAAGCCATCGCAGGTTTCAAGGTTCCAAGCAGCATTTTTCAGATCCATCAGATCGGCAAATTGCTGCACCCAGGCGACTGACTTGTTGAAATTGAGTGGCTGATGCAAGTTGTCACCCGGCTCGTTGTGGGAGACGATGTTGATGTAAAGCTTCGGGATCTGGGCGCCTGCACCTGAGGCTCCCATCAAGATCAGCAACACGAGGATGAGTTGACGTGGCATCATGATATTCTATCGTTGGTCCAATTTTGATTCGATTTACAAAGATTGCACAGTGAAAACGAGCCATTTCGCAGCTTGGGGTGGGGATGAGAGCGGCACTTCCACAGGTCCACGGCGACATTCACCCAGGAATGTCCTATCAATCGTCTACCGGGCCTGCGCCACAATTACCAAAGCTGATCTATAGTTGATTTTCAACCTCAAGGTAGAAATAATCTGGCAAAATTCTTCATCACGCGCCATGAAATTTTGCGACAAGGCGCCGGTGGGGCTGACTGCTTTCTACGAAGGCTGACCAGACAAACATTATTGCCGACAAGTAGTTTTCCGGTCATGGAAACACCCAAAATCGCACTCGTCACGGGCGGCAGCCGTGGCCTCGGCAAGGACATGGCGCTCTCGCTGGCGCGCAAAGGCTCCGATGTCATCCTCACATTCTTCAGCAAAAAAGACGAGGCAGAGGCCGTCGTCGCAGAGATCGTAGGGATGGGTCGCAAGGCCATGGCCCTGCGCCTCGACGTCGGCGACATCCCCAACCTCGATCACTTCGTGCATGAACTGGCTGCGGGGCTCAAGACCCATTGGGGCCATGAGCGCTTTGATTTCCTGATTCAGAACGCCGGCATGGGCGCGACGGTTCCGATTGCGCAGGTGACCGAGGAGATGTTTGACCGATTCAGCGACGTGCATTTCAAGGGCGTCTATTTCCTCACGCAAAAACTGCTGCCGATGCTCAATGACGGCGGCCGCATCGTGACGCTGTCCTCAGGCACCACCCGTTTTGGCGTGCCCGGCTACTCGGTCTACGCCTCCATGAAGGCAGCCATCGAGACCTTCACGCGCTACCTCGCCAAGGAGGTCGGCGCCCGTGGCATCACCGCCAACGTGGTCGCACCCGGCCCGATCGAGACCGACTTCAACGATGCCGCCATCCGCAACAACCCACAGATGAAGGGCTACCTCTCCAACATGACCGCCCTCGGCCGCGTAGGGGTCGCCGAGGACGTCGGCGGCGTGGTGGCATTCCTCTGCAGCGACGACGCCCGCTGGATCAGCGGGCAGCGCATCGAGGTGAGCGGCGGCATCAATTTGTAGGCGCGGCTATTGCACGACGACTTTTTTCATCTGCATTCCATTGGCCGTTTGGAGCCGCAGAAAGTAGATGCCTCGTGGCAGGTCTGCAACCGATAGTTGGTTTGTCTTCCCCGATTCCACGGAGGCTCGTAGCAAGATTTGACCATTCAGGGCCAACACCTCGACCGTTACAAGGTCCAGGTCATCCGATGCACTGAGGTCCAGATTGATTTCTGATTGGGCGGGGTTGGGGAATACTTGCCAATCTGGACCTTCCACTGCCTGCTCCAAAGCGGTTGCAGCTAGGAAGTCAATGGGCGTCCCTTGCACCACAGATCCGAGGTGACAGTAAATCGGTTTGCGGTGAACCTGGTACCACCCTTGATCGTATTCGGCATAATAAGGCCCGCCAAGGCCATCCATGTAAAACTTCCGCCATTCGTCATAAAAGCTTCCACCAACAGAAACGTAGTAGTGGCAATTGCGCAAGGAATCAAATGGTTCCCGCACATGGAGCGGCTTCATCAAGCGGTCAGGAAACGTGGTGTCTTGTCGCCATTGATAAGACCACGAGGAGGCATCTTCGTTTGCTGTCCAGACCTCTCCGAGATCGCGGTCTAGCCGTTGGTACAGCGAGCTATTGATGGGGATGGTGTCATAGACGACCATTCGGTAGGGAGTCGGTGTTGGCTGATTGATAGTCTGGAAAAATTCGGACCGGTCTATCTGAAAGATGATGGTGTCCCCAAGCGTAGATTGCCATCTGTCGAGGTAGATGTCTTGACGCCATGACCAAGAATGCTCTTCTGGCCCATCGTCGTAAAAGTATTCCTCGATCTGTATGGTATCCCCGACTTGCATGGAAAAAAAGCGCTCCCTCGGGATATTTTGAAGGCCGATTGCCGGATTGGTGATGCTCACCAGGTCCACCGTTGTGTCCCGTGTATAGTCCACGACTCCTTGAAAGGGATAAAGCTCAGGGATGAAAGGAATCCGTGTCAAGCCCTCGGACTTGCTGATTTGGCAGTGGGTCGAGAACCACAGGTTGCCGTTGGCAAGGTAACCTGTGAGTTCCAAGGTGTACAGGCTGTCGATCGTACCCAAAGGCGTGGTCCCAACCGATTTCCCCAATGGGACAGCCTCGATTCTCGCGGGGATCCCTCCCGTAGTGTTGGTCAGCAGTCGCCAAGGCACCGTTGCATTCATTTTCCAATGCGCAATGTCACCATGCGGATACAAGATGTCGTAATCACCATTGGGCATTTGCCTGATGCTTTCACCAAAGGCTCCCGGAATCGGTTGAAATAGCCAGCAGGAATCGTTCCAAGTGAGATCCCGCTGATGCACTTGGCTGGGGAACCAAACAGTATCATTCCCAGAGACTTGAAAGGAATCTATTCTCAGGGCATGATCCATTGAAAAAACTTGCGTTCCATAATAAACCTCACTGCCATAATAGGCCTCCCTCGATGGATGAAACAAGCGCCAGTTCTGAGAATGAACAGCAAAAGAAACAAGCAAGAAGCATGTGAATGTAATGAATGTTCGCATCTAACCAAGTTAGGTTCATTTCACCAAAAAACCAATCTTCGACTTGCGAATTGTCGTCCACACTACCCCTTTTTCTTGTACAACCCATCAAACAAGACCGTCCAAGTCTTGCCATCGTCGGCCGACGACTCCCAGAGTTGTCGCACGGTGCCGTCGGCATTGTTCCAAAATGTGAGTCGATTGGGTTGCAGCTCGCCTTTGGGGCCGTGCGTGGTGCCTGTGAGCGACATCTTGCCGTCGGCATAGGTGCCGTAGAAGTGCACGACGCCGCCGCCGTTGTCGACCCAGGTTTGCTCCCATTGGCCGGTTTGGCTGTCGTAGACGTTGAAACTATGGCCCGTGCCGCCCTTGCTGCCGACCCAGTTTTCCATCAACACGCAGCCGTCGAGGATGCGGTCCACACGATTGGTGCCCGCGAACTGATCGCCTGCCCAGACCTCCCAGTCGCCGATCCAGAAGTCAAATTGTCGGTACTCAGGGGCCGAGCAGGGCGGGGCTTTGGGCGCCGGGGTCTGGGAGAATGCAGGCATCGATGCCAC
>JANMIM010001050.1:0-2540 GCA_031375795.1 Bacteroidota bacterium | reverse complement strand
AGGTATGGGTGGGATTGAACAAGGTCGAGGTGCCGCCATCGCCAAATGTCCACTGGTAGGTCGGGGTTCCGATCGACGAACTTTGGATTGCAAAATTGGCCGTGAATCCAAGCACCGTCGAAGTAAATCCAGAGATGGGTGGCGGGCACACGACGGTGACCGAGTTACAGGTCGTGCTGGTGCTACAGGCATTCGTCGCAGTGAGGCAGACGGTGTACACGCCGGGTGCTGCATACGTATGCGATGGGTTTTGGCTGGTAGCGGTGCCGCCATCCCCAAAATCCCATGCCCATCCCGTCGGGCTACCCGCGGAGCCATCTGTAAAAGCCACTTGGAGCAGGTTGGCGGATTGGGTAAATGCGGCCGTGGGCGGCTGACACACCACCACCGTCTGGCAACTGGTATTGATGCCGCAACTGTTGGTCGCTGTCAAGCACACACTGTAAATACCTGCCGCAGCATAAGTGTACGTCGGATTCTGCAAGTTGGAAGTCCCGCCGTCGCCAAAGGTCCAGCTCCATGCCGTGGGACTGTTGAGCGTATTGTCCACAAAACTCACGGTAAGTCCAGCATTGGTCGGCGTGAACTGCGCCACAGGCAATGGCAGTACCGACAAGGTGACGGGCGCCGAAGGATTGGAGGCACAACCTTGGTTGGTGACGACCACCGAATAGTTGCCTGCCGCATTCGCAAAGATCGATTGCGACGTCTGTCCACCAGGTGACCAAGTATTGCCCGTGCTACTGCTGGAGGTCAAGGTGACGCCCCCACCGGCGCAGAACGCCAGCGGTCCACCGGCACTGATCGTCGGCGTGGATGGCTGCGGGCTGGCGGTCACGGTGACGGGGGCCGAAGTGGCGGTGCATCCAAAACCATTGCTCACTTGCACGGTATAGCTGCCGCTGGTCGTGGCCGTGATGGCCTGGGTCGTGGCGCCACCAGGGCTCCATACGTTGCCGGTCGCGCTGCTCGATGTGAGTGTGACGCTGCCGCCGATGCAGAAACTGGTAGGTCCACCCGCCGTCACCGTCGGTGTGGCTGGCACAGGATTCACCGTGACCGTCACGGGTGCCGAGGCAGGGGATGTGCATCCGCCAATGGTCTGCGTCACCGTGTAGTTTCCAGATGTCGTGGCGGTGATGGCCTGCGTCGTGGCACCACCTGGATTCCAAGTGTTGCCAGAGGCGGCGCTGGAGGTCAGGGTCACGCTGCCGCCCGCGCAGAAGGTCGTCGGGCCGCCTGTCGTGATGCTAGGCGCCGATGGCAATGGGTTCACAGTCACGGTCACGGGGGATGAAGGAGCCGAAGTACAGCCACCAACCGTTTGCGTGACAGTATAGGAGCCAGATGTGCTCACCGTGATGGCCTGGGTCGTGGCACCGCCGGGATTCCAAGTATTTCCCGTTGCGGCGCTGGAGGTCAATGTCACGCTACCGCCCGTACAGAATGTCGTCGGGCCGCTAGGCGTGATCGTGGGACCAGCAACGGGCGGCGCGACCGTCACCACCACGGGAGCCGAGGCAGGTGACGTACATCCACCGACGGTCTGGGTCACGGTATAGCTGCCGGATGTGGTGACCGTAATGTTTTGCGTCGTTGCACCACCGGGTGACCATGTGTTGCCCGTCGTAGCGCTCGAACTCAAGACAACGCTGCCACCGGAGCAGAACGTCGTAGGTCCACCGGGTGTGATGGTGGGGGCAGCCGGGAGCGGATTCACAGTCACCGTCACGGGTGCCGAAGCCGCAGAGGTACAACCCGCAGTGGTCACCTGCACCGTATAGGAGCCGCTGGTCGTCGCTGTAATGCTCTGTGTCGTGGCACCGCCCGGGGTCCAGACGTTGCCGGTCGCGCTGCTCGAAGTCAGGAGCACGCTGCCGCCTGCACAGAAGGTCGTCGGGCCGCCAGGCGTGATGACGGGCGTGGCAGGGATCGGATTTACCGTCACCACCGTCGGGGAAGAGGTCGCGCTGCAACCACTGGCATTGGTCACTTGCACCGTATAGGAGCCGCTCGTCGTCGCGCTGATGCTCGGGGTCGTGGCACCGCCAGGTGACCAGACGTTGCCGGTCGCGCTGCTGGATGTGAGGGTGACGCTGCCGCCTGCACAGAAAGTCGTCGGGCCGCTTGGCGTGATGGTCGGTGTGGCGGGCAAGGGATTCACCGTCACCGTGATGGTATTGGAGGCCGCAGAGGCACATCCGCCTGGATTCACGACGACCGAATATGTGCCGCTCGTGGTCACCGTGAGCGTCGGCGTGGTCGCGCCGCCCGGTGTCCAGATGTTGTTGGTCGGGCTACTGGAGGTCAAGACCACGCTGCCACCCGCGCAGAAAGTCGTCGGGCCACCAGCAGTGATGGTCGGCGTTGCAGGCGATGCATTCACCGTCACCACCGTCGGGGCCGATGTGGCCGAACAGCCATTCCCATCGGTCACTTGCACGGTATAGGAACCGCTCGTCGTTGCCGTGATGCTCTGTGTCGTGGCACCGCCTGGGGACCAGACGTTGCCGGTCGCGCTGCTGGAGGTGAGGGTTACG
>JANMIM010001028.1:0-10568 GCA_031375795.1 Bacteroidota bacterium | reverse complement strand
GGGTATGTCTTGCTGGCGCGCATCGTGGAGAAAGTGAGCCGCAAGGATTTTGCCAACTACTTGCATGAAAACATCCTGGATCCATTGGGGATGGAGGATACTGGCGTAGGCGACTTTGACCTGGTGAGCAACCGGGCCGTGGCCTACAAGGGTAGGGGCTCCAAAAAGAAGCCTCTGGAAAATTTCAGGAAGGAGTGGATTTTTGGCATGGGGGAAATGTACAGCACCACCAAGGACTTGAGTCTCTGGCTCACATCCTTTGCCGACACGATGATGCTCTCCAAGCGCTCGATCGACAAGATGTTCAGTCCCGAGAAAAGCAATTACGCATACGGCTGGCACGTCTACGACGTCTTCGGGCACATTCAATTTTCCCATGGAGGCTACCTGCCGGGCTGGAACAGCTATGTTTTTTATTACCCCCAAGACACCCTGAGCATCGTGGTCTTGAGCAATGTCGAGCACGCCAATCCACTGGACATCTGCGGCAACATCAGCCGCATTTTGTATGCAAACAACATCGGGGAGCCTGAGTTCAAGTCAGATCACAAGCTGGCAGGCCGCTACGAGGTATTGGGAAATGTCGCCGTATCCAAGGAAACGCCGTTTGAGGCAGACATCGTCACCGTCAACGAAATGGAAGGCAGCCTCTCAGTCAAGACACCCGAGGGTGAAACGATCCGGTTCTCGCGCATGAAATCGGGCGAGTGGCAAGACCAACAGGCCCAGGTGCGGCTCCAATTCAAGGAAACCGGGGGCAGCATGCTCCTGCAAGTCACGCAAAATGGCAAGATCTGGAAGTGGCAGAAACTCAGCGGCGACTACCAGCCCGCCCTCATCAAGCCACTCGGCAACTAGGCCTGCCTTTTTTTGATCCCTCTTTTATTCCTGCAAGACAATCCCATGCTTCTCAGATGATGGGGTTTCATTAGATTTGCCGCATCAAAGCACAAAAAATGAAATCCTGTATCCTTTGGGTTCTGCTGGCATTGTCCACGATTTCGATTTCCACGGCGCAGTCCTGCTATTGGCAACAACACGTGGACTACAAGATCGATGTGGACATGGACGAGACTTCCAACCAGTACACCGGCCACATCAAGCTCGTATACAAGAACAATTCGCCAGACACCCTGTCACAGGTGTTTTTCCATCTCTACCCCAACGCGTTTCAGCCCAACTCGATGATGGACATGCGCTCACGCACCATCACCGATCCTGACCGTCGTGTGGGAGAGCGCATCATGGGCCTCACGCAGGCAGAGGTGGGCTACCTGCATGTGCGCAACCTCAAGCAGGATGGCAAGGCTGTGCGCAACCAGGAAATCGAGACGATCTTGCAGGTGACGCTTGCCGGAGCAATCGCCCCGGGTGGCAGCACGACCTTCGAGTTCGATTTCGAGGGGCAGGTGCCCTTGCAGATCCGTCGGTCGGGGAGAGACAACCGCGAAGGCATCCGCTATTCAATGTCGCAATGGTACCCCAAGCTTTGTGAATATGACCTTCATGGCTGGCACGCGACGCCTTATGTGGGACGCGAATTCCACGGTGTCTGGGGCAATTTTGATGTGAATTTGAAGCTCGACGCCAAGTACATGGTTGCTGCAACTGGCGTGCTGGAAAACGCTGACGAAGTGGGTTTTGGCTACGAGAAATTGGGGAGCAAGGTGAAGAAAAATGACTCCGGCAAGCTGTCCTGGCATTGGCGTGCGGAGAACGTGCATGATTTTGTGTGGACCGCCGACCCCGACTACAAGCACGTCATTCGCAAGGTGGCCGATGGCCCCGAGCTGCACTTTTTCTACCAGGCTGGAGACGAAACCGAGGACTGGGAAAAACTGCCCGATTACACTGCCAAAGCATTTCAGGTGATGAACAAGCGTTTCGGGGTCTATCCCTATCCCAAATTTTCGGTGATCCAAGGCGGCGATGGCGGCATGGAGTACCCGATGGCGACCCTCATCACCGGCAACCGCTCACTGGAGAGCTTGGTAGGGGTGACCGTGCATGAGATGATCCACAATTGGTACCAAGGCGTGCTGGCCACCGACGAGTCTTTGTATCCTTGGATGGACGAGGGATTTACGAGCTATGCCGAGTCTGAGGTCATGGCCGCGATCATGAGCGAGGTCGAGGTCGGCGGCGACCCACATGGAGGATCTTACAGCAGCTATTTTGCATTGGTGAATGCTGGCTTGCAAGAACCGATGACCACACATGCCGACCATTACAAAACCAATCGCGCCTATGGCACCAATGCCTACTCCAAAGGAGAGCTCGCCGTGGCTCAATTGCGGTATGTGATTGGTGAGCAGACCCTTGAACGCTCGCTCAGGCGCTATTTCAGGGAATGGAAGTTCAAGCACCCCACGGTCACGGACTTCAAGCGTTGCGCCGAGAAGGAGTCTGGCTTGGAGCTCGATTGGTATTTTGAGTATTGGGTGAATACCAATGAGGTGATCGACTACAGCATCGGCAGCGTCGCCGAGGCCGATGGCAAGACCTATGTCGAGCTGCGCCGCATTGGGAATATGCCGATGCCCATCGAGGTGGTGGTGACTTATGTGGGGGGCAACACCGAGCGGCATTACATCCCGCTCTCGATCATGTATGGCTCCAAGTCAGAGCAAGCCGAGGGACGCATCGACCACATGCCTTGGCCTTGGACGCATCCCGGGTACGTCATTGACCTCAAAGGCCCCAAAAGCCAGATCGCGAGCATCGAAATCGACCCCAGCCGTCAAATGGCTGATGTCGCCGCTGCGAACAATACCTACAAGGAAAAATTGTTGGTGCCAGGACCCTGCCGTTGAGACGTGTATGTTCGCTGAAATCACTGTCGGGTCAGAAACGACCCTATCGGTGCCCAAAAATGCTGCTGCCGACACGCACCATTGTCGAACCCTCGGCTATCGCAATGGGAAAGTCGCCCGACATCCCCATGCTCAGCTCCTTCATCTCCACCTGTGCACCCTCCAAGACCTCAAATCGCAACTTGGCTGCCGTCAGTCGTCTGAACTGCGTGCGCAGAATGGTCGGATCGTCCGTAAATTCCGCCATCCCCATCAAGCCGAGGATGCGCACATGGGGGAAGTCTGAGATTCGCCTGATCACCTCCTCTGCCTCATCGACTTCAAAACCACCTTTTTGTGGCTCATGGGAGATGTTGATCTGCAATAAGCAGTCGACGACTCGCTGATGCGAACCCGCCTGGTGATTGATCTCCACCAAGAGCCGCTCAGAATCCACGGAATGAATCAGATGCACGAAAGGGATGATCGCCTTGACCTTGTTGCGCTGTAGGCTGCCGATCATGTGCCAGCGCACTTGTGGCAGTGAGCCATGCTTCTGCACCAACTCTTGTACCTTGTTTTCGCCAAAATCGACTTGTCCAGCCTCATAGGCCTCGACGACAGCCGAAATAGGATGCGTTTTGGAGACAGCGATCAGCCTCACAGATTCTGGCGAGCGCCCCGCCTTGACCGCTGCGGCAGCGATCTCCGCTTGGATCTTGGCCAAATTGCTAGCGATGCCCATCAGCCTTCGAGGGGGTTGTGTACAAAGGTGATCATCACCAACATGTTCAAGCAAAAGATGAGCAGTCCCAGCGCCAAGATGGGGAAATAGAGGTCATTTTCTTCGCGGTAGTGTGCCTCTTGAATCTCGACCTTCTCCATTTTGGAGATGTTGTCAAAAATCGTGTGGAGGCTGGCGCGATTGGTAGACCTGAAAAACTTGCCGCCCGTGATGTCGGCAATCTTTTCCATCGTTGGTTCGTCGAGGTCGCTTTTGACGGTTTGGGTGCCAAAAAGGGTCTGCTGCTGGAATTCCTTCTTGCCCACGCCGATGGTGTAGATCTTGATCTTTTGACGCTTAGCGAGCTCGGCGGCGGTGACCGGGTCGATCTGCCCACGGTTGCTGGCGCCGTCTGTCACAAGGATCATGATCTTGGACGGAGTTTTGCTTTCCTTCAATCGATTGATTCCCACAGAGATCGCCGAGCCCACAGCCGTACCCTCGTTGGGCATCATGTCGAAATTGATGTTTTTGATCAATTGCTTGAGGAGGCTGTAGTCGAGGGTCAATGGGGCATAGGAGAATGCATCCTCGGCAAAGACCACCATGCCGATGCGGTCATAGGAGCGGCCATCGATGAAGTTGATCGCGGTTTCCTTGGCCACCGCGAGACGCGTGGTGTCCAGGTCCTCGGTGCGCATGCTTCCTGATACGTCCAGGATGAGCATGATGTCGATGCCTTCTGAGTACCGCTGGTCCACGTCGCGGCCCGTCACCGGCCTGGCAAGGGAGACGACCATCAAGGTCATCGCAAGCACATTCATGACTTGGGGCACGACCCGCAGCCAAGCGAAATTTGCGCGGCCGGGGGCAATTTTGTTGGGGTCATAGCTCAGGGGTACGATGAGGCGCCGCTGGTCATACCACCAATAGTACCATACGAGGTAAGCGGGGATCACCAACAGCCAAAACAAATACCCAGGGTTGCGAAACTGATCGGCATTGGGCCAAATCTGCCGCAATACCCAGAGGATCATCTCCTGAAATTGATCGAGAATGTACTTGATCATACCTCCACCGCCTCCTTTCTGCGCAAGTATTCTTTGGTCATGATGCGCTTGACCTCGTTCCACATGGCAGTTGTCTCTTGCTCATTTTGCGGCCGCCCGGCATAGAGCACCATGTCGGTGGCATGGCTAAGCTTCTCTAGCAATGCGCGGTCATCCTCATCGACCGCCTTGAGCTGCGGCAATGCTTCACGGAGCTCTGTGGTGGTCATGGAGCCCAATGCGAGGTACCAATCGCGGTCAAAATAGCTTCGCCATACCTTGTTGAGTCCGCTGAAATAAGCAGGCTGATCGCCGACCTTGGGCGAAAGTGCCTGGAGCTGACCAAGGTACCTTTTCCACTCCCGCTCGATCTTGGCGCGACGCAATGCTTTCCTGATCGGGGAGGAGAATACCAGAACGCCCGCCACGATCAAAATCGCAGCCACCGTGAAGATGATCCCCAATGCCAACCAATTCAAGGGTTCCTTGATCGTGGCCAGCGTGTGCACGGGCTTCAGCTTGAGTGTATCTGAGTAGGCGACAATCGATGGCTGGAACTCCACATCCACGACATTGGAGGATACGATTTGGGTGTCTCCCTTGGCATCGAGGTAGCGCACAGGAAACTGTAGGTGCTGGACCGAGTCGATTTCCCATGTGTAGAGCTTGTAGATCTTCACGTCCTCAGACAAGCCAGCATCGGTGCTCGTGGGAATGGGTTTGCCGGAGTGGACCTCATAAGGCAAGAAATCCTTGAGGGTGTCGGGAAACACGACGATCATGCGCTCGGGGTGCCGCACGCTGAGCTCGACCTCAAATGGTCGGCCGACCTGTACCAGTTTCTCCCTGCACGTGAGCGTGACGCTCGGTGCCTGCGCGAAAACACTTCCCGCAAGCCATACCAGCATCCCCACAAGCAATAACCTATGCCATTTTGCGCCTTGCATTCCTTTTCCTAAAAAATGTTTCGAGGCTCAAGATGTGATCTTTTGAGGTATCGATCGACAGGTAGTCGATCCTGTTCCGTTTGGAGAGGTTTTGGAGGTTGGTGACGATCTCCTCAAATTTTTCGCCGACCTTCCTGCGAAAACCGCCATCGCCGCTGTTGACCCACACTTGCCGGCCAGATTCCTTGTCATACACGGGCACCATGCCTGCGCCTGCCGGCATGAGTTCGTTGGGATTGAATAGCCTGATCAAGATGACCTCGTGCTTGCGCGAGAGGTGCTTGAGTGAATTTTCGTAGCCCTCGTCCAAGAAGTCGGAGACGATGATAAACAGGCTCTTGCGCTGCAAGGTGCGGCTCACCCACTCGGCAGCGGCAGCGATGTTGGTCTGGCTGCTGCGCATCTTGTGCTGCAAAAGCCCCTTGATGATGGCAAGAATGTGGCTGCGGCCCTTGCGCGGTGCAAAATACCGCTCGATGCGATCGGTAAACGTAGCCAACCCAATCTTGTCGTTGTTTTTCATCGCACTGAAGGCCATGATCGCAGCGATCTCGGTCCCCACCTGCATCTTGTTCTCGTCTTCCCGCCCGAAATCCTCTGAACCAGAGATGTCAAACAATACAAACATCGTTTGCTCGCGCTCTTCCTTAAATTTCTTGATGTAGACCTCACCGGTCTTGGCGGTCACGTTCCAGTCGATCGAGCGGATGTCATCTCCAAATTGGTAGAGGCGCACCTCGTCAAACTCAAGGCCCTGCCCCTTGAATGCAGAATGGTACTCGCCCGCAAAGGTCGAATCGACCTTACGCCGAGTCTTGATCTCCAGTTTCCTGACCTTCTTGAGTAGCTCTTTCATATCCGACTAGGCCGCAAAAATAGCGCAGAATGAGGAATTGAAAAAGACTATCCGTGTACGGATTCATAAATATGGCAGCTAAAATGTTAGTTGTCTGGTTTTCATCGCATTGCATTCCCTTGAGGATGCCCGGCAGCCTGCCACGGAAGCTTCCTGATCGACGGAGATCCATCTTCGGGCGAACACGGCTTCCCCAGCCCGCTGGTTGTGCCTTCGATACCGTAGGCAGTTCGGCTGGAAATGGCAGAGGGTCGGGATCAAGAATTGACGATTGGGAAGAGAAATCAACAAGGAGAGGCGGCATTCCCGATATTTGCAGCGACCAAAACCAAAAATGAGATGAATGAGACACAAACCATCAAGATTTCCAAGTTCCTAAGCTTGGTTCTGAGGCATCAGCCCGACAAGCTAGGGATCGTACTGGATGACAGCGGCTGGACAAACGTGGCCGTGCTCATCGCCAAGATGGGGAAAAAGTTCCCTGGTTTCAACATGGCGATGCTCGAATACGTGGTCGAAAACAACAACAAGAAACGTTTCAGCCTCAACAAGGCCAAGACCATGATCCGCGCGAGCCAAGGCCATTCGGTAAAGGTGGACCTGGATTACGCCTCGATCCTGCCGCCCGAAATCCTATACCATGGCACGGCGCCTCAATTTCTAGCTGCGATTCGCAAAAGCGGTCTGCAGAAGATGAAACGACACCATGTACATCTCAGCAAGGACCTCGCAACGGCCATCGACGTGGGTGGTCGTCTGGGCACGCCGACGATCCTCCAAGTGAGGGCTGGTGAAATGTACCGCCAAGGCCATGAGTTTTATGTTTCGGAGAATGGCGTGTGGCTCACGGACGCTGTTCCTCCGCAATTCATTGATTTCCCTTGATGGGCTTGAAATGAAATGAGTGCGTATCAAATTGGGTGAGCCCGCCCCGTCCCAATGACGGGACAGGGCAAAGACCGTCTGCCTCCGGCGTAAGAATAGAAATCATCGATTTTTAGCGTTTTAGGCCGGAGGCAAATGGTCATTCGTCCGTCGGCAAGATGCCTCGGACTCAGGGTTTTTTGTTGGTCTCCTCTAGAATGTTACACACTCAAATGAAATCGGCCCTTTCATCTTGCGGTGAAAGGGCCGATTTCTTATGAGATGCTTCAAACAGCGACGTTTTCCACCTTTCCGAGCTCGATGCCCGTTTTGCTCAGGGCCGCAAAACCGCCGCGTACGTTCAGGATGTTGCTGAATCCATGTGATCGCATGATGGAGGCGCCGATCATGCTGCGGTAACCACCTTGGCACTGGACGATGTACACTTGCTCACGGTCCAAGAGCGGCAATTGCTGCTCCAGCGTGTCCAATTCCAGGTTACGCGCGCCCAGCACATGCCCATCGGCGTACTCGCTCGGTTTGCGCACGTCGAGTACGGCAGCTCCTCGTTGGGCCATCGTCTCGGGGAGCGCCTCTGGAGCAATCGATTGAATCAGGTCGATCGGCATGCCGGCGGCCTGCCATGTAGCCATGCCGCCTTGCAGGTAGCCCGCCACCATTTCATAGCCGACCCGCGCCAAGCGCAGGATCGATTCCGTTTCCTTTCCAGCATCGGCCACGACCACGATCGGCCGATCCATCGGGAGCAATGTGCCTACCCAGACCGCAAATCCACCGTTGAGGCCGATGTTGATGGCCCCCGGAATGAAAGCATTCTCAAAAACCTCCGCACCGCGCGTGTCGAGCACAAGCGCACCGGCTGCAATCGCCTGCTCGGTCTCCTCGGCGTTGAGGGCGCGTGCATTGCGGGCCATCACGTCCTCGATGCTGTCGTAGCCGCTTTGGTTGATGCGGGCATCCTGAAAGAAGTAGGCTGGGGGAGAGGGCAGATTGTCAGTGACTTGCGCGATGAATTCCTCACGTGACATCGGCTGCAACGCATAATTGGTTGCTTTTTGGATGCCGATCGTGCTCCAAGTCTCCTTGCCGATGCCCTTGCCGCAGGCGGAGCCGGGGCCGTGGGCTGGATAGACCAGCACATCGTCTGCGAGCGGCATGATCTTGGTATGCAGACTGTCAAACATGAGGCTGCCTAGCTCGGCAGGTGTGACCGGGCGTTCACCCTTGACGGCAAGGTCGGGTCGCCCGACTGCACCGACAAACAGTGTGTCGCCCGTGAAAATGGCATGCGCGCGGCCGTTCTCGTCCCGCAGCAAATAGCAAGACGACTCAAGCGTATGACCTGGTGTATGCAAAACCTCAATGGAGATTTTGCCGACTTGGAACCGCTCGCCGTCGGTGGCAATGTGCGCGGTGTATTGCGGATTGGCATCGGGACCGTACACGATGGTCGCGCCGGTGAGGGCAGCCAAATCGATGTGCCCGGAGACGAAGTCCGCGTGGAAATGCGTCTCAAAAATGTATTTGATCTTCGTTCCCCTGGCTGCCGCCATTTCCAAATAGGGCGCCGTTTCGCGCAGCGGATCGATGATCATCGCTTCGCCTTCGGACTCGACGTAATAGGCGGCCTCCGAAAGACATCCTGTGTACAATTGCTCAATATACATACGTGCAAGGTTGAAATTCTATACTTGAATCGACCCAAAACCCCCAAATCTCAGGGTTTCAGGTGGAAATTGCGAACGTGAATTGTAAACATTAGAACCCAACGATTGTTTTGACGATTACAAAAATGCCCATTCCCAATACAAACCAACCAAATCCGACCTTGAGCTTCGCAGGCTGAACCTTCTTGACAAACGTGGCGCCAACCAAAATGCCCAATGCCGCAATGCCCGTAAACGGCAGCAAAATGGCCCAGTCGACTTGAAGGTCACGCAAGGATCCACCAAAGCCGATCAAGGACTTGACGGCCATGATCAGCAACGAGGTGCCGACCGCCTTTTTCATCGGCAGCTTGGCGACATTCACCAAAACCGGCACGATGATGAAACCGCCACCTGCACCGATGAGGCCGGTGAGCATTCCCTCGGCCAAGCCCGCCAGCATGATCTTGACCGGTTGCAACGCCGCTGGCCCGCCGATTTCGAAATTGTCAGGGGTCTGCCGGCTCTTTTTGCGAATCATGGACCAAGCTGCCACGACCATCATCACCGCAAACAGGCCCATGAACAGCGCGCCGCGCGTGACCGTGGCTCCCAACAAGTGAAAAGTGGCTGGGATGGCCGGCCGCACAAACCACTGGTGAAGGAAAACGGCGATGACCGACGGAATTCCAAACAAAAGTGCGACTGCCCAATTGTATTGCTTGGAGCGCAGGTACTGCACTGCGCCAATCGCCGCCACCACCCCGACGACAAAAAAAGAGTTGGAGGGACCCGCATCCTCAGGCACACCCATCAAATAGACCAGAATCGGCACCGTCAAGATGGAGCCGCCTCCACCCATCATTCCGAGCAAAATGCCCATGACGCCTGCCAAAATGTAGCCCAAAACAATCATCGATCTTGGAGATGCCCCCATAAGTGTGCATCTCATCCGCAAAGCACGGCTACCACCCTGCAAAAACCAAATTAATGTAACTCAGATTGCATTGGGCGACCGTTGTGGGAAATTTGCCTCGCAATTATTCAGCGCAATTTGCATATTTGGCACAAACGTCAATGCGTATGAAAAGGCAATTCTTGATTTTGACTGCTATCCTGGGATTTGGTTTCCTCCTCAGCATCGCTGGATGCGGTGATTCCACCCAGACCACAGAGAATCAGCCGTCTACTGCGCCTGCAGCTGCGACAGGGACCGAAGACGGCGCACAGGAAGCCGATGGCGGCACAGCGCCTGAGGGCAGTTTCAAGACCTCCAAGGGCACCTTCAAGGAAATCTCATGGGGCGACTATGCGCACTTCATCTTGGTGAATGAAAAAGGCGAAGAGGAGGATTTCTGGATCGCCAACGACCTACCGACGGAAACGGTCGAGAAATACGAATCCAACAAAGCCAAAGGCAACAAGATCGAAATCAAATGGCGCACGGTGAGGCGCAACATCCCTGAGGCTGGTGGTGAAATGGAAATCAACGAAGTGTTTGAGGTGAGGGAACTCTAAGTCCCGACTGCGTCGGCCCTGGATCTGGTCTTAGCGCCGCAAGAGGCACAGATCCAAGACAAAACCTGGCAAATAGGACTTGCCGCTGAGTTTGTGATCGAAGCCATGCACGATGACAGGCGCTTTGCCTTGTTCGTAAATTTCTGCCGTC
>JANMIM010000099.1:0-8988 GCA_031375795.1 Bacteroidota bacterium | reverse complement strand
CCTTGGCTTATCCGACCCACATTCCCCCCTCCCACCACGCTGCCTTGATGTACAGCTCAGCCCAAGAATTCAAATCCAAACTGCGGTCGATGATCCTGCAAAACGATCCGACGACGCTGAACCCCTCTGATTGGGTCCGACATTACAGTTGGGAAATTCAGGCGCCGATTTATGATGCGGTCTTTGAGGAAATGGCCAGGGGAAATGGATACTAGCCTACAAATTATTGATTTTCAAACATTTGTATACTCATATTCCATCACGATAGCCTTAGGGTCATTGAGCACTTCCACCTCGGCCCCCGAAAGGCGCAGGCCATCGATCACCTTGTCACGCGTGGGAAACAGCATCGCAAACAACAACATGGAAACCAAATTCGCTGCAAACCAATAGTACTCGCCGGTGAGCAAAAAAGCGACGCAACCCAAGAGCGAGGGCATTTCCAGCAAAGCCATGCGGATGATCAAGGCGGTCTGAAATCCCCTCAGTTTTGCGGATAGGGTCGCTTTGTCGGCAGCGGCACTGACCAACTTGGCAGGCAATACAAAACTCAACCCAAAACAAATCGCGCTCACCGAGGGCACGAAATAGGCAAATGTCATCACCAGATCTGGCTGAGCCTGGGTCGGATCGACCATCGAGATGTAGACAAACATCCCGATCATCGACAGCTGCCCCATCAGCAATCCTCCAAAAAGGATGAGCAGCATCCGAAAAAAACTCTCCGAGGTCATTTTGCGCGTGGCCATACTCGTCGAAACTTGCGTTGAAAATCGTTGATCTTGCGTCTACCAATTTGGGCATCTCCCGCGACCAAAACAACCAATGCCGGAAAATTCAAGCAAAACCCGCCCCATCAACAAACATTCTGCCCGAAGTACCCTATTTTCGCCCATGTCCAAGAAACTCGCCTTCATCGAATTGCACCAAGAAACCAATTCCTTCAGCAGCCTCACCACCTCGATGCGCGAGTTTCAAAATTTTGCCTTGCAATATGGGGAGGATGTGTGGTTGCATGCCGACAAATACAAGGCGCAAGCCTATGGGTTTCGGGAAGCGGTGCAAAAATGGGGCAAGGGCGAATTTGAGATCCTGCCGATCTATGCCGCCTGGGCCTGGTCGGGTGGCCCCGTCGAGCTTGCTGTCTTCCAGCACTTTGTGGACCGAGCCGTGAAGGAAGTGCGGGAGGCCGATGGATTGGTGGGCATCTATTGCTCGCTGCATGGTGCGATGGGCGTGGTGGGCGTGCGCGATCCGGAATCGATCTTCCTGCATGCCCTGCGGGATGTCGTGGGGCCCGATTTCCCGATCGCGGTTTCCTTTGACCTCCATGCCAATGTGACGGTCGCCAATGCTGCGCTCGCCAGCTACATCGTCGGCTATCATACCAATCCGCACCGGGATTTCAGGCGGGTGGGGCGCAAGGCGGGGCAGGTGCTGATGCAGATGGTGCGCGGCGAGGTGAAGCCTGTGACGGCATTTCGCAAACTCCCGATCCTGAAGGGCGGCGGCTGGGGCATCGATTTTTTGCAGCCGATGCGCGGCATCATTCGACGCATGAAGCAGATGGAAAAGATGCCCGGCGTGCTCGTGGCCGCCAATTTCTGGGTGCATCTCTGGATGGACGACCGCGAGCTGGGCTGGAGCGTCGTGATCAGCACCGACAATGACGCGCCGCTCGCCGAGCGGCTGGCCGATGAGATTGCCGAAATGTGCTGGCAGATCAGGGACCGCAAGCACCCCGTGCCCAAATCGGTGGACGAGGCGATCGCGATCGCGAAGCGGTCGCGTTTCAGGCGCTTGTTTGGGGCGGTGGTATTTTGCGACATCAGCGACACGGTGGGGGCCGGGGCACCGGGCTCCAACACCAATATCTTGCAAGCCTTGCTCGCGCAGGCGCCACAGTTGCGCAGCTACATCCCTGTGCGCGATCCCGTGGCTGCCTTGCAGGCCTGGGAGGCCGAGCGCGGGGCCACGATCACCGTCAAGCTCGGTGGCACGATCAATCCCGAGCACAATCCCGTCGTGGAGCTTGAAGCCAAGGTCTGGAAGCGCCTGGAAACCGAGTGGGGCAAGACCACCATTCTCCAACACCAGGGCATCCACGTGATTCTCACCGAGTTGCCCAACCCCTCCTACTTTGCCACCGACTTCACCAAGCTAGGCCTCAACCTCTGGCGCGCCGACATCATCGTCGTGAAAAACCTCTTTCCCTTCCGCTACCGCCTCGCAAAATACAACCGCCGCACCGTGAACGTGATCACCAGTGGCATCACCAACATCGACGTGTTTCAACTGACCTATGTCGATTGTCCGCGACCGATCTATCCGCTGGATGATGTGGGGGATTGGCGGTAGGTTATTGGCGCGGTGAGAGCATGCTGGAAAGCTTCGCAAACAACTTCAAGGCCGGAATTTGGGCAATGCCGGAAAATTGGGCGTCGCCCATTTCGATCACCCACCATTTTCCTGCTTCGTCCTGACCAATGTCGACCGTGACCCAAGGAGACCCAACCTTGCTGGCTGCCGCCTGGGCGAATCGCTCCACTTCGATCCTTTCATTTGCGTTCAGCGTCGCCAAAGGGTCTGCACGGTCCCAATAATATCCGATTTCCACGACGTTGCCATCGAGCACAAAGACCCGAAATTCACGGCCCTGTGGGAAGCCCTGGTACAATTGGACATGTCTCAGGCTGAGAAATCGACGCATGATCACGCGGCCGCGACTGCGATCGGTCGCATCCAACAGCCGCTGGATCAGTGGGCCGAATTCCTGCGGATTCTTCGCGAGACAAGCCGACAAGCCTTTGGACTTCATCGATTGAACCGTACCACGCAGGAAGATCGGGAAACCCAGTGTTTGCGAGGCTTGGATGGCTTCCTCCACGGACTGAACGACCACACTTTGTGGTGTCAAGTCCTGAATCAGAGGATAATATCGGTCAAATTCTTGGGCACGCAGATGGGCATCGAGATCGTTGAGCAGACGGATGTTCTTTTCCAGCGATGCAGATTGCAATTCAAGATAGCGCTCTGGAGATGGAATGTATCCCACCCAAATGGCCACCTGTTCTTCCTCAAAGACGGGCAAGTGCGCCAAGCTATCCGCCGCACTCGCCTCATCGTCAAATTCAAAAGGGATGGAAACGATTCTCCAGCCCTACATGGCTGCTGCTTCGGTGCCCCTCACAAGCGCTTGATGGCTGGCATCCGTATTAGGCCTCGTATATGCTTCGGTGAATGCGATCATTTCCTGACCTCCAAATTACAGATTCCTCCGCGCAAACCCACACCTCCCGATGCCCGTACAACATCCCAAACCCAAATCCCAGATGAAATCACATCTCCCCAGCGTTTTTGCAGCCTTTGTCTTCATCCTCCTCAGCTCCACATCCCTCCAAGCCCAGATCGGCCAGCTCGAAGCCACCGTCGTGAGCCGCAAGGGAAAAATCGTCGAGCTCCAGTTGATTTCGCAGACAGGCGACGCTTATGCAACCGGCACAGTCGCCGACATGAGCAAGTATTTTGAGGAAAAAATCGGCAAGATGACCATGACCGGGTGGCTCACAGTGGCCAAGGTGAAATTCATCCCGACCACCCGCCAAAACATCATGGTCGAGATTTTGGAGGAAAAAGGCGAAATCACCGTGAACGACGAAAAGGTCGATCACTTCAAGGTCGGCAAACGCATGAAACTGGAATGGCCGGCGACGGTGGCCGATCAAAACAAATCCACGGAGTGAAGCAACCATGAAAGTCACCACCATTTTAATGCTTTGGCTCACTTTGCAATGGGCCGCAGGCACATGGCAAGTCCCCGCAATTTCCCCCTCCACGGTGGCAGCGCAGCCGGTATCTACTACCAACGATGAATTGGCGCACGCCCTGCACCTTCTCGGCAGCGAGCACGGCGACCGACAAAATGGCATCCAATGGCTCAGTGACCATCCCGATATTTCGAGGGCGCCCTTGCACGCATTTCTGCAGCGGGAAACCAGTGATTGGAAGCAGGAGGGCGCGCTCAAGGCGCTCGCAGGCATGGCCTCGATCGCCGACCTGCCATTGCTGGACAGCCTGGCCATGGTGCCCGGCAACACCAACGGCCTGTGGACGATGATGGCGATCAAGAGCATTCCCTCGCCCCAGGCATTCGAGCACCTCAAATACTACGCCAACCAGTCCAATGAGAAATTGGCGGGCGATGCCTTGGTGGCCATGGGCAGCAGCAAGTATCCCGAAGCACGCAAATTTCTTGAGGGCAGATTGCAGGATCCGAACAAGACCTTGCGGTGGAAGGCTGTGCATGGCCTGATGATGATGGGTCCCCAGGAAAGCCATGCGGCGCTCAAGGCCCAGCTCGGCAGGGAAAAAGACAAAGAAGTCATCGCCAAGATCCATGCGGCCTTGCGTGCATAATGATTGGCGTTCGGCATGACGATCTCCGATTGCTTTGCACAATTCCCCCAATTGGCGTTTCTTTGTGGTCAGTCGATGGCAAAAAGCAGCGCACCCCTCGGAATCACATCCCTCGTTTTTGCAGGACTTTCGCTGTTGCTTTTTGCCCTGCATTACCTCAACGTCTTCCCGACCCTCAATACGGTCATCACGCCCATGTTTTCACTGTTTGGCACCCTACTGGGCATGTTGGGATTTTTTGAGCGAGACAAAAAACGCAGCCCGGCCCTGGTCGGCTTGCTGTTCAATGCGGCCCTGTTGATCTTTTGGATCGTGTTGCTGGTACTGGCTCTCACGGCGCTGCCCTCCTGAAGGCCGGCGTTTAGCAGGCCTTTCCTCACCCAAAATCAACTTGAATGCAATCTGGACTTTGAGAGGGCATACAAAACCCGTAGATTTGGTCCACTTTATCAACAGTGTAACATCGTTCTTAACCGCCCTGGTTGGACGATGAATAAAGACGATATGCAGAGGATACGAGGCTCAATCGTGGTCATGGTGGCAGTATGGATGTGCTTTTCGGGCACCTCACAGGCCCAATGCACCAATAAACTCAGTCACATTTCGGGCACGCAAAATGTCGCGGGGGTAAATGTCACAGTGACCTCTGTCGGCAATACCTGCGCCTGGACGACCTACTGCTTCGGCATTACCGACCCCTATTTTATCGGCTATGCACCTGGGCCGGGCAGCGGGCCGGGCGCATTTACATTTACGTTCAGCCCTGCGGTGAGTGGATTGCGGTTCAATTTCAGCGGTGCGAGCGGCACGGGGGGAACCGTGGAGGAGATCAGGCTCGCGATCAATGGCGCGCATTACCCGATGGCCTCGGTCGGTGTCGCCAATGGCTGCGATGGCATGGCCATCCTCACGGGCGCAGGCGACCTGCAAGGCGTGGGCGGCGTCTCGGGCTGGTCCAATACCAATATCACGGGCTTCCCGATCACGACCCTCACGGTCGAGGACTTCGTCTTGGGGGGCACGCCCAATGGATCTTTGTTTTCCCTTTGGTTTTGCGACGCGATCTTGCCGACCGAGTGGTTGGATTTCTCAAGTGTCCTCATCGACGAGCAATCCGTGGAGCTCACATGGACCACGGCGACCGAGATCAACAATGATTTTTTCACGGTCGAGCGCTCGCAAGACGGGCAGACTTGGGAGATGATCGGGCAGGTCGATGGCGCTGGCAATAGCGACGAGCCGCAAACCTATGTTTTTGAGGATACAGAGCCTCTTGTCGGCGAAAATCAATACCGCATTCGGCAGACTTCGCTCGATGGCGGCTCGACCACGAGTGTTGTAGAAACGCAGACCGTGACCGCCACACAAGGCATCCACATCAGCCCCAACCCAGCCGCCAATGAGGTAAGGATCGCCATGTCGGGCATCGAAAACGCCACCGCAACCCTTCACAATCAGCTGGGGCAGACGGTGATCGCGCCACAAACCATTGGTGTCAATCACCTGATCTTGAAGACGCAAGACTTGCCACGTGGCATTTATTATTTGCAGGTGAAGCGGGATGGGCACGTCGTTTCACAAAAGGTGGTTTTGGAATAACCAGCTCAGAACGTGACCTTCTTCTTTTTGGGCTTGCCCTTGCGCAGCACGACGACGACCACCGTGTCGCCCTTCTCGAATTTGCTCAAGGCTCGCATGTAGCTCATCATGTCCTTGACCTCGTTTTCGCCCATCTTGATCACGACGTCCCCCGCCAAAATCCCTGCCTTGGAGGCCGGCTTGCCATCGGTTACGCCGTCGATGCGCATCCCCTCGCCGTCGTAGAGGTAATCTGGCACCACGCCGAGGCTCACTTTCCAGCGGGGCGCGTCTCCCTCCTCGTCGTTTTTGGTTTGGGTAAATGCCAATTTCTCTCCGTTGGCATTCAGTTTCTGTAGCAGCGCCTCCAGGTACCTGAAAATCTTGTCTGCCCCATCGTAGTTGATCAAGTTCTCGTCGTCGCTGGGCTTGTGGTAATCGCCGTGCGTACCGCTGAAGAAATGCAAGACTGGCAAATCCTTGAGGTAGAAGCTTGTATGGTCGCTGGGCCCGACGCCGCTCTCGGCAGTCTTCACCTTCATGTCGTCGATTTGGATGCCTGCGATCGCCTCCTTCCAAAATGGCGAGGTCCCGACGGCATTCACGCCAAGGGTATTCTTGGCTGGATCAATGCGGCCCACCATGTCAAAATTGAGCATGCAGCTCACCTTGGACAGGTCGATCGTGGGGTTTTTGGCGAAATAATTGGATCCCAGCAGGCCCTTTTCCTCCCCGGAAAAGGACATGAACAGGTAATTGAACTTGTGCAAGGCGGCATTTTCCTTGATCGCCCGCGCCAACTCGATGACCATGGCCGTGCCAGATGCATTGTCGTCGGCGCCATTGTGAATCGCGCGCTCGCCGCGGTGCAGCGAGCCCTCGTCCCCAAAGCCCAGGTGGTCGTAGTGCGCTCCGATGACGATCGTATAGGGCTGCTTGAAATCCATGAGGCCGACCACATTGTGCCCGGTCAGGTTTTCCTCGTTCAAGCCGATCGTTCCCTTCATGTCCTTCACGTCTGAGGCTTTGATACCCGAGAGGTAAACGATGGGCATCTTCTCGCGGGAGACTTTGCGGCTGTAATTGATCACCGGCTCCTCCATTTCCTGGTTGGACGGATTCACAAACACGATGCCAGCCACGCCGAGCTTGGCTGCAGAGGCGATCTTGAGGTCCATGGCCGCGAAATCGGAGAATTTTCCGTGGGGATCGTTGCCGTCGGGGCTGCCGCGCTCGATGAGCACAATCTTTCCTGTGAGGTCGCCCTTGTCCTTGTAATCGTCGTGCCCGAGGGTCGGTGCCTGGATTCCAAATCCGACGTTCACTGGCGTGCCTGACAGGATCCCGTTTCCGCTTTGCGGCAAGATCTGGAAATCATGGCCCACGATCAGTTGTTTGCCGCCGAGCGCCATGTTCACATCATCGGTGGGCATGAGCTGGTTCAAGAAGGTGAATGGCTGCAAATAACTGCCTTCCGCACCCTTGGGAATCAAGCCGATACCCTTGAACTGCGCGACGATGTAATCGCTTGCTTTTTGTTCGCCGGCCCTACCCGTCTCGCGGCCCTCCAGCGCATCCGATGCCAGGAAGACGATGTGCTCCTTCATGCGATTGGCGACGGCAGATTGCGCCATCACCACCTGTGGTGCGAGCAAGATCAGCAGCGCCCCAACCATCCAAAACCTACGGAAACCATTCATGGGAATATTCAATTAGATCAAAGGCAAATTGTACATAACAATCCAAAAGGTGAAGCCGGCCCTCTCCATTACCGCACCACCCGGTGGAGCGGGAAGGACTTGGTCGCAGCCACGCCATTCTTGGAGCCGGAAATCTGGGCCATCAGCATCGAGTCACCTCTGGCCTCATACGTGATTTTCTGCGGGAAATCATGGGCGGGATTCTCAAAAACGACCGAATCTGCTGCCATCGTGCTCATCTTGAAGCGCACCGGGCCCTTGTTTTCGGGCACTGTCGGGATGTAATAGATGTCCTGCCCCTCCAACACCATGTCGATGGTCTCGACATGCACGGTATCGTTATGGTACAAGGTCCACGACAGGCCCTTGTAGAGCGTCGGCGACACGCGCTGCCATTCCTCATAACTCACCAAATCGGGCCCTTCCACCTGTGTCCAGCGTCCCACAAACCAAGCCAACTCATCCAATTTGGACTTCTTGCTCGTTTCCATCAAGTTGCGCAGGACGATCGTGGAGGATGGGGTGAGTTTGCTGCAGAACTTCTTGCCCTCCATTTCATAGGAAATCAGCGCGCATTCGGCTGCCAAGCTAAAGTCCCCCTTGAGGATGACGCTGTCTTTTTTGGTGAATGCGATGGATCCGTCCACGGCACACTGCCCGACTTCAGCCTTGTTTTTGCCGATCAGGTTGCTGATGCCGTCGATCTCCTCGACGGTCACCATCACCACTTGCCCGCCCTCTGCGCCCGGGGCGGAATAGAGGATCTCCACCTTGTCTGCCTTGCGCAGTCGTGAAAACATGCTCTCTTGTGGGCCACAGGCACTCAGCAGACCTACGAGCGACAACAACGTCAATACTTTTTTCATCGCGGACAATTTGCTCGCAAATATCCGCAATAAAAGAGGGAAAAGAAATCCGGAAATTACTTGAGTGTGGCGGCGATCGCTGCGGCGGGATCGATGATCTTGCCGGTTTCAGCGACCGAGGGACCCGTGCGGCCCGACTCGCTCAGGATTTTCCAAGCCGTGGGCGCATCCATGTCTGGTCTCAGCGAGCGCATGATGCCGATGAGGCCCGAAACGATGGGCGTCGCCATGCTCGTACCGCTCATGGGCGAATAGCTCCCGCCAGGCAGCGTGGAATAGATGTCGAGTCCCGGCGCAGCGATCGGCATTGCAAGGTTGGTGTTGATGTTGCTGAATTCCGTGCGTCGGTCGTCGGGTCCCACGGCAGCCACGCCGATCACACCCTTGACACCCACCGGGCTATGGTTGCGGGCATCGCTGCCATAGTC
>JANMIM010000965.1:0-12224 GCA_031375795.1 Bacteroidota bacterium | reverse complement strand
GATTACAAGGAATACAAAATGAAGACCTACCTTCAACCAAAAGAAATCGAACAGCTGATCCAAGAATGATTGGAATTATTTTCCGATCGAATGCTGGGTGCGCACTTGGCCCGCAGGATCCAATTTTTGAACACTTGCAAGATGAAATGAAATTTCAATAAATTCCAACATCATTCGGAGGTACTTGAACGTAGGCGTTTTTAGGAGCATGGTTATCCGCCGATTCTTTGGAGCCAAACACTGTCACTGGCTTTTGTGGTGTAGTTCCACATAAGGTCCTTGTCAGCGTACAATTCCTCCGAGATCCAGATCGTGCCGTCTTCTTTCTTGGAATAATCTTTCCCATAATATTGCAAAACGTGCTCCAAATTGGAATAGAAGCCACCTTCAGGTGCATTCTGAATTACGATCAAGTCATCGTTTTGGTATTCAATTGGCCAAAACTGTGTTTCGTTTCGTTTCAAACAACCCGTGATTATGAACGATGTGATTAGAATTGTTGCAAAGACTACTTTTTTCATGGATGCAATTTGGGGAAATTAGGGACTGGTCAGCAACAAGGCAGGCCTGCCAGACGACACACCAAAAAAAATCGCCGCACGGAAAGGCAACCTCACGATTGCCTTTGCTTTGCTGGCCCAAACAGCACAAAGTTCGAACCCGCAGTACATAAAATCATCTTGCGTTTTGGATTCCATTCCAAAAGCCGTTGACACAACACAATCGCCCTCAATCGCATTGATAGGTAAAGTGCTCGACGGTTTCTGAACCATCCAAATAGTGCGAAACGCATTTCACGGGGTAGCCCTGCTTGTTGTAAGTGCATTCGCGGGTAAAGGAATAGGGATCGTAGACCCCGTCGGAATCGCTGACGGTTTGCTTGGTGATCATGTACTTGAATGGGCGGTTGGATCCGTATATTGGATTGTATTCGGGATTGAGGTGATCGCTGTACTCAAAGGTCGTGGTGGTTGCGGGGATCGAATTGCCGTCTGGCTGATCGGTGTACTCCTCCATCTTGACCATTTTGTCACCCTCATAAGCATATTTGGTGATTTCAGAGACGACCGTGTCCGCGAGGAAAGGCGTTTCGAAGCCTGTGTATTTCACGAGCCTGCCCTGGGCATCGTACTCAAGCGTGTAATAAAAATTGCTCACGTTCAGATCATCGTAGACGATGTATCCCATGACCCGGTTTTGGTCGTCATGGAAATAGGCAAAGCTAAAATTTGTCGCCTCCATGTAATTCAGCCGTCCCTCGCCGACCCGGTAAGTCTCGCGCAGATGCCCGCCATCCGATTGGGGACGCAAAACCTCCGTCACCAGACGACTCTCAGGGTCATGCGCGTAAATCGTGGTATCCATGCGCCCCTCAAGGCTCACGACCTTTCGGGTCAAGTCGCAAGTCTGGGCTCCGACCGAAACCGCCAGCAACAACAAGACAAAGAATGAAGACAGCTTTTTAAAATCCATATTTTTACCGGTGCACTTTTCAATGGAAATGCAGCACCAATATTGCAAAAATTTAGGTTTAGGTGCTGACAAACCCAGAAGATGGACAAGCCAATCCGCGTTTCCAGTTAGTTGAGTAAGGTTTTTGGGGAAATAAGGGACCAAAACATCCGTTTTGGTGCTTCCTCTTGGGTGGTACCGGGGACAGGACTCGAACCTGCGTCCGCCGAGGCGGATAGGAGCCCGACGAGCTACCCAAGAAAAGTGCCACAAAAAAAGCCAACCTCACGATTGACTTTCCTTTGGTACCGGGGACAGGACTCGAATCCGCCTCGGCGGACACGGCCTGCGTCCGCCGAGGCGGATAGGAGCCCGACGAGCTACCCAAGAAAAAGCCACAAAAAAAGCCGCCTATTACAGCAGCTTTTCCGTTTGGTAGCGGGGACAGGACTCGAACCTGCGTCCGCCTCGGCGGATAGGAGCCCGACGAGCTAGTGCGGGAGTGATTTGGTAAATTCACGACCGCTGCCGGACTTCAGCCATTTTTCTCGGGCAATGGCTTCCGACTTAGTCTGGAACGCCTCAGTGTGAATGATTTCCCATGGACGATATCTCGTCGTCCAACCTGTGGAAGAAAGGTGGTTGTGAGAAAGAAAGCGCTCGGATAGATCGGTGGTGTATCCGACGTAGTGCTTGTCGTATTTCTTGGAATACAGTATGTAAACCGTGAACATGAATTTCTCTGTTGCTAGTCACAAAAAAAGCCAACCTCTCGATTGACTTTCCTTTGGTAGCGGGGACAGGACTCGAACCTGCGACCTCCGGGTTATGAGCCCGACGAGCTACCATCTGCTCTACCCCGCACTATATTTTCCGCAGCATGGTGTTCTGCGCTTGGATCAATGAACATTGCCGTATTGGGGATGCAAAGATGCGTGGTGTTTTTGGATTATGCAATACCAACTTTGTAAAAATCTGGGAAATTTGTGCGGATGGCTGATTTTGAATGGATTGCCAGCCATTTTGGGGCAAAAAACCTCATTTCCCTACCACATACCTCCGCCACCAAGCCTCAAAATCAATGAATTTCATCGTCACGGGCGAATTTCCGTCACCCAGGACGCGGCGGATGCGCCACCAACGGTACAGGCGGCGGCGCCAAGTCGCGGCGTCTTTGCGGTAGGCATCGAGCGCGGATTGGTATTTGGGTTGGAGCACGACCTTGGGTTCCTGCCCGGCGGTCATGCGGGGGATCGCGCTGTCGGGCCGCTGCGTGAGGGGTGAATTGGAGGGAATGTCGGCCAATTCGGTGAGGTGATCCCTGAAAATCACGTTGTACAATTGGTAGCCGGCGATGTATTCAAAGGGCACCGCGAGCAGCGCTTGTAGCACCCTGCTGTCCCAAAACGGCGAATTTCCCTGGTTCACGATCTCGTAGGGCTGTAGCCAACTGCCGCGCGAGCCATGGTACACGCCGCTGAAAAATGCGCGGCCGAGTTGCTGGATCTGAAACAGAAAATCATGGTTTTCTGTCTCGATCGCTGCCATCGCCTGCGCGTAACCCTCCATCGGATGGCGCGACAGATTGCGCCTGAAGCGGCGTGAAAAGGTGTTTTGCAGCCGTTCCTCGACCTCGGGCGCGTCTGGCGCCTTGCGGATCGGTGCGGCGAGGCTGCAAAATCCGCCCAGGTACTCGCCGCCGTGCCAGCCGCCGAGGATCTTGCGGTAGCGCGCCCGTTTCACACGGTCGAAATATGCGGTGCCGAATTCGAGTTCGGAAAAGGCGACCTGATTCACTTCGTGGTTCAGGTGCAGCCGCGCAGCCAGGGCCTGCGCGCCGATCACATCGCGGTCGTCGGCCATTGGCAAGACGGCGAGGCTGCTTGTGAGAAAGGGCAGGCTGTTGCGGTAGGCGAGAGGCATGCAGCTCAGGATCAGGCGCGTGTCGGCCCCCGCCGAGACGAGGCAGCGTGCATTGGTGAGCTGAGAGAGCATGTCGGGCACCACGGTCTTGAGCACTTCGACGATGTGCGCGGCATGCTCCTCGAGCGAGCGAACGTGGTCGATCGCGATGCGCGGCTGCCAGTAGGTGCGCTCGTGTATGTGCTCGCGCGCAACCTCCAAGATCGATGCCGCCGCCAAGTTGCGGATGCCGGAGGCAAAGGTGTGTCCGTCCAACGTGGTGCCGAGGCAGAAATATTCCGCCACGGCAGCATCGTCGAGCACAAAACGGTAGCCCGGCAATTTCAGCAAAGGCTCAAATTCGCTGCAAAAAGCCACATAGTCGGGCGTCTCGACGACGAACATGGGCCGCATGCCAAACTTATCGTTCACCAAATGGAGGCGGTGCGCGGCGGCATCGTAGACGCAAGCGGCAAAGGTGCCTTCCATCTTGGTCGGGCCATTGGCGGGATCCACTTTCCAAGTCTCCCAAAAGCCATCGACCGCGCGGGGATGCGCCATGCCATCGGCGACCATCGTCCCGACCAGTGCCGCCACGCCATTCGACCCATCACCCCCCGCAAAAAAATCCTCCCCCTCCAATTCGCTCACACACACCGCCAAAAAGCCCGGAAAGAGCCGTTCGGAGAGATGACGATAGGGAAAATCGCCCAGCGCATCGACCATCGGCTGCACCGCCGAGCGATTCAGCTGATTGCGACGGTGGTAGATGCCGAGGATCAAGGACATGACGGTAGTGACAAATGCTCCATCTACAAAGCAATCAAAAAGTAGATGGATTGTTGCGATGTGGGGGAAATGATTTTTGGGGGGAGTGGGTGAGGCTGAAAAATGATTGTGGGCATTCCAATCGGAAATTTCAAAAACCAAGGTTTAGCCCATGACTTTAGTCGTGGGCCAGAAAAGATGCCATCGATCCATTTGATCAGCATTGTTTGCCCACGACTAAAGTCATGGGCTATGCAATCCCGGGCTGCATCCAACGAATTGCCGCGCACTTCAATCACGATCTTCATTTGGCTAATCCCGAACCACCCGCATCCCCGCATTCCCATTCCGCCCAGCAACCCGCAAAAAATACATCCCCCCAGCCAAGCCCGACAGATCCACCACCCGCGCATTCCGGCCCGGCGCCACCGCCCATTCGCACAGATCCATCACCACTCGGCCACTCAGATCATACAGCGCCACCAAGACCCGATCCGCGACCCGCGCCTCGATGGAAACCGTGACCGCGCCCGAACTTGGATTGGGCGTGACCTGCAAGCTGTAACCCGCCGCAGCCAGAGGCTCCGGCGATGCCAATGCCAAAGGGAAGCTCACCCGCCACAAATTGTGGCGACCTCCGCCGCGCTGCTCGAGCACGTAGAGTTTGTCGCCGTCGAGCACGGCATCCACGGGCAGGTAAAAGCCATCCATGATGCGGTGGGTCTGCATCACGTAGTCGCCGAGGCCTGTGTCGAAGCTCAGGTCGAGTTGCAGCAAATCCTGCGCGGGATCCACAAACGGGCCCGGTGTGCCCCAGGGCGAGACGGGACTCATGCCGCTGCTGTCGCCGCCCGGCATGTAGCTGAGCAAGAAGGCGCGCCCTTGGAAGTTGCCGCCCAGCAAGCTGTCGCGGTCGATCTGCAGCCCGAGTGGCGAACGGTGCGCCGAGAAGCTTCGCATCATGTGCCCGTCCACGCTCGCGTCGCGCACCTCGCCCGTGAGGCTGTCGCGGTAGTAGTCGGCATCGGGCCCGAGGTTGCGGATCGGGTCGACAAAAACGGTGTTGGGGAGCGCGGGAAAGTTGGGGGTGGCCGCAAAGATCCCCGAGGTATAGCCGCCGCAAAGGTGATTGACGAGCGGGTCTTGGTTCACGTCGTAGCTGGGGTTCATGAGCGGATTCCAGTGGTCGCCCATTTTCCAAGGGAAGCCGTAGTGTCGCCCCTGCTGCAGCCAATTGAGCTCCTCGGGGTCGTCGCGCTCGCCGCTGTTGTCGATCGTGAAGAGGTTGCCGGAGGCGTCGAAGTCCATCGAATAGGCGTTGCGCAGGCCCCAGCAATGCACATAGCCGCTGGCGTCGAGGGCCGCGGAGTCAGCAGGCAGGATGAGTCCCTGGGTCTGGATGGGGAATTTGTAGATCCGCGAATTGTAGGGGCCCTCGCGACGGCCGGGATGGATGCCGTTGTCGGTGAAGACCTCGCCGGCCATGGTTCGCGCGCCGCTCGCCCAGTACAGGTGGCTGCCCGAGGGGTCGGCGACCACGCTCGTGAAGGGGTGCTTGCTGTCGGGATAGACGGCGGTCTGCACGACGGTCGTCCAAGTGCGGTTGCCATTGGGCTGGAGCTGGGCCTTGCTGATGCGGGAGGTCACGTAGCCCGGACTGTCGGGCGTGTGTCCGCTGAGGTACAGGGCGCTGTCCACAAAGCACATGCCTTGTGGCTGGGCGATGCCGTGGTCGGCGACGGTGTAGCGCAATGTCTCCGAAATCGCTTGGCCGTTGGCGAGGGTGATTTCATAGACATCACCGCCATAGACACAATAGAAGAGGTTTCCACGCACGGGGTCGAGCGCCAGGCGATTGGCGTTGCCATGGGTCTGGAACAGGGAGTCGACTTGGATGCCGGGCACCAAGGCATGGGGTGTCTGGGCCATGAGGATGGAACCCCAGAGAAAGCAGCAAAGCAAGCAGGTCAATCGTGTTTTCAAATTTTTCTGATCGATGTTTGGGTGAATGTCGGCAAATGCGGGATGCGATCCTATGACTTTGCAGCGAGGTCGTGGGATGGCGCGGGAGAAAATCAAACGTTTCTTACGCGTCCAAGCACCAATAACGCGTGCCGATGTAGTCGATGAAGTCAGGCTGCAGGCCCTGCTGCCTGAAAATGGTCTGCACCTGCGCGCGGTGGTGCACGCCATGGAAATTGAGTTGCAGGGCAATGTCGCAGAGCTTGGCGGCCCATCGGCGGCCATCTGGCCCGGTGTACGACACTTCGGCCTCAATCGCCTCCTCGGAGCGTCCATCGAGGTAGGCGATCCAATCCGCCAAGCTGCGTTCCCATTCCCCCGTGATCGCCGCTGCCAAAAACGACGGGCCAAACCACTCGCGTTGGTTGGCGTCGGGGTCTTGTCGCAGGCGGGCCAGCCACTTGTCTTGCGAATGAATGAGGTGGCTCATGAGCTTGAGAACCTCATCGGCGGCTGTGAGCTCGCCGAGGCGAGCAAAAATCTTGCGGTTGGCGACGTCTTGGAATTGGAAGAGGTCTCGGAGGTGGGAATTCATTTCCATGGCATGAAGATAGCAAAAAGGTAGTTTTGAACGCTTGCAAAGCCAATGCTCGGAAAGCGAAGTCTCAAATTGGTGGGAATAAGAGAATTTATTCCATGACAATCCCTTTCCTTTCTCCAAACCATTGATTACCTTGGTATTCCCGACGGTGGGGAGATGCCGTCATCCAGCGCATGAAACGATTTTCCTTGCTTTGTTGCCTCATGGTAGCCGCCTTTGTCGCCGGCGCACAGAACCTGGTCAGGAACCCAAGTTTCGAAGGCTATTCCAATTGCCCGATCTCGATGAGCCATATGTTTGACTGCATCGGCTGGGTCGAGGCCGCCGGCACCCCCGACTATTTTCACACCTGCTCCTTTCATCCGCTCAACAGCGTGCCCAACAATACCTGCTGCGGCACCCAGTCACCCGCCTCGGGACAAGCCTATGGCGGAGGAATCTGCTATGGCGCCTTCAACGGCTTCGTCGCCAACTTCCGAGAGTTTACATACGTGCCGCTTCTGAGCCCTTTGGTGGTGGGCAGCACCTATTACGTTTCCTTCCGAGTAAGTCTCGCCGACTACTCCAACCGTGCAGTCAACAGGCAAGGTGTCAAGTTTTGCAGCGCATTTGTGATCGGGCAGACCCCCAACAATGTCGCCGACGTGTATGGCGCGGCCGTGATCACCGACAAGACCAATTGGGTCACGATTTCGGGCACATACGTGGCGACTGCACCCCACAATGCCTTGATGTTTGGCAACTGGTTTACCGACGTGAACACCACCGTGACCACGGTGACCACGAGCACGGTGATCGGCACCATCGCCTATTATTACATGGACGATTTTTATGTGGGTCTCACGCCCTTTGTGTTGCCGGTGACCTGGCCCCATACGGGTGCGGAGGTGACGGGTCGGGTGGCGCATTTGTCTTGGGAACTCGATGCCGAAGACCTCAGTTCATTTGTGATCGAGCGCTCGCCAGATGGCCAGGTGTTTGAGGAGTCGCAAACCATCGCGGCGCGTGAACCCGGTACCCGCTACACGGCAAGCGACACCATGCCAGGCTATGGCCCCAGCGCGATGTACCGCATCAGAGGCATTACAAGAGGTGGTGACACACATCTGTCGCCTGTGATCGAGGCCCGCCGCTACGATGCCGACGTGAATTTCATGCATGCTTACCCATCGCCCCTCCAAAGTGGCGACCTGCTCACCGTGGAGTACAATTCGTCTTCGGTGGAGGCGCATGAATTGTCCTTGGTCTCGATGGAGGGCAAGCTCATGCGCACATTGCCCATGCCAAGCGGTGGCCTTGGGCGGCAGCAAGTTGAGGTCTCCTTGGAGGGCATCCCTCCGGGCGCCTATTTGCTCAAGGCAGGGGCCTTGGTGCAAAAGGTCTTGGTGACCAGGTGAGCCATGACGACGTCGCGGTGGAGACTTCGTTTCCGGAAGTTGATCGCCCTTGCTTTTCTGGCAACCCACTTCCCAATCGCAGGATTATCCCTATTTTTACCACATGACCAAACAATTCTGGAAATCATTGGGATGCTGTTTCTGGATCGCGTGCCTGCTCGTTCCCTTGTTTTTGCAGGCACAGGATTCCCTACCGTCCTATCAGGTCACTAGGCCCATCGACGGACTCATAATCGCAAACGATTCCAAGGGTGAGGAGAACCACGCCATCGACCCCGAACGCATCTGTCCCAGGTTCACTTCCGGACGAACTGGATTGATGAACCTGCGCGGGGAATGGGTCGTGCCCATGGGTGGCCATCGCATCGGAGTCTGGGGCCATGGCTGGTTTTGGTTGTGTGACGGTGGGCGAATCGAGAAATATTGCAGCGAGCCGCACCACCTCGAGGGCGGCCGCTACGCGCTCGCCAATGCGACAGGCATCGTCGTCGACAGCCTCGACGACATCGCCATCGCGCCAGAGGAGGGCTTTTCGTTGCTGTACCGCGACGGCAAGATCGCCGTCATGGACACGACCGGCCGATTCTTGTCGGGCTTTGAATATGACCGCGCGGTGTATTGGGGCCTGCCGAGGTACACCTATCCCGACGAGCCTGTCGTGCAACGCTTGTGGATCGCCGCGCTGCGACGTGATGGGAAATGGACCGCCGTACTGCCCGGCGGCAAGCTGCAGCCGCTCGACTGGCCCAGCGAACTCGGCACCGACCTGCGCACGCTGGGCTGGCGCAAGCGCCCTGAGGAGTGGTTTTTTGACAGCTTCCGGCTGCAAGTACTCAATTATCCGCTCAGCCCGTCCTCTCGCAGGGCCCGTCCCTTGCAGCCCAAAGACCTCAGTTGGGAGGAAAATTTCCCCGGCGCTGCACGGTCTGCACAGTTCGTGCGGCGGCTACGCGACCAGGATTTGGCAGCGATGGGCCTGCACATCGTCGAGAAGGACGGCCTACGCGCCCTCGCCAATGCCCGTGGGAAGCCCTTGACGGCATTCTGGCACGCTGATTTCATGGCAGCCCCAGACGGGTTTGTCTACCAATTGGACTCGGTCCAATTTCCCCCTCCAGCCAAAAAAGATGAATTTGAGACGGCCCCCAAACCTTATTCCTGGATCCACCCCGCCGACGGTAGCAATTCATTTCTCAGCCTGCTTTCCGGCAAGGGCAGGGAGATTTTGCCCTCGGCCTTCAAGGACATTGCAATCTATGAGGACCTGGCCATCATCGAGGTCGATTACTTTGACAATCTGAGAGTTTTTGACTATTCGGGCAAAATATTGGATGTCCATGCTCGCATGCTGGAACATGGCAAGGAATATTTTTTGATGAACAGTGACAGCAGCTATGCCCTGTACGACAAGCGCCACCGTCTCGTGCACCAAGACACGATGCCCATGTACACGCCCGAGATCGTCGATGGCTGGCTGTGGTTCACGGATACGCAACTCGGCAACTGCTACTTTGCCCGCCAACTCAAGGGAAATGGGCTCCGTGGACCCATCTACGCCGATTCATTGCCCTACATCGAGTATGACATGTTTCAGGCCCACCCCGCGCTCAACTGCTATCGCTGCGACCTCCAACCGCTGGAAACTGGGCATTGGCTCGTGATGCAAGGCGACTCGGTGGGCATCTGCGATGCACAGGGCAAGGTGCTGCTGCCTGCGATCTACGATGAAATTTCGCTGGACACCGATCAACTCTGGGTGCGCCTCGGCGGTCTCGAGGGCATCGCCGACATGCAAGGCCACTTTTTCATAGCCATTGAATATGAACGAATTGTGTCCCTTGGCGACGACGGTTATGAAGTTGCGAAGTTCATCGACGGCAAGCGTTTGGTGGGCAAACTAGACCGGGCAGGAAAGCGGATCAAGGAATTGGCGCCGCAAGAATGAAAGCCTGGTTTCAGCCTTTGGAAGCTTGTTTGCCTAGGCTCGGACAGGGAGATTGTAGTCGGGGCCATTTCAGCAAAGCAGCGTTTCGTTCGTCACAGGGAATTTGATTAACTTCGAATCTATGGCTGGCCTATTCCTCAACATTCGACCCTGCAAGATCGCGCTGGTATGCCGTTGGATGATGGCCTTTTCATTCCTTGCACTTCCCTCTCTGGTGCTGTGCCAATCCATTCCCGATTGCATTACAGCAGTGGCACGAGACGGCAAGCAAGGTTTCGTCGACGGCCAAGGTCAGCTGCTTTTCCCCATGCAGCCTTATGATTTGTATTATCCCCAAGACGGCCTCATTGTGGTGCATGTCGACAAAGGCTACATCAACCCACGCAAGGATCCCAACCGATTCAATCCCTACTACACCGAAGGCAAAACCGGCCTCCTGAACCTTGAGGGCGAATGGATCGTGCCGCTCGACACCCATCCAATCGGCTGCTGGGGTCAGGGCATGCGCTGGGTCTGTACAGGTGGCAGTGTGCGGCAAAATTGCACCGAACCCGAGCATGTCCATGGTGGCCTGTATGCACTTTTTAATTCCAAGGGCCTGGTCGTCGACAGCTTGCAAGACATCGCCCTGGCACCTGAGGAGGGAATTTCGCTGCTGTTCCGAGACGGCAAAATCGCGCTCATGGATTCGAGTGGGAAGATGCGCTCCGATTTTGCGTTTGATCGGGCGATCCACTGGTTCCTATCTGCCGAAGAGCGAGCCCCAGGCATGCCCGACAAGCGCAGCTGGAAGACGGCAGTCCGCCGAGACGGAAAATGGTTTTCCTACCAAGACGATGGCCGGCTGGAACTGCTCGACTGGCCCGCAGAGTTCGACGGTGGTTGGACCATCGACGACTGGCGCAGGCGACCTGCTGCTTGGTTTACCTTTTATCGCTTTCCAGGTGTCATTTACGAGGGCCTGAGCGGCAAACCCAAGTACCACACGTTTGCCCCAAAAGATGCCAGTTTTGCGAACTGCTTTTACGACGAGGCAGCAAAATACAGCGCCTACAGCCGCCTCCGCGACGATGACCTCGCCAAGCTGGGTCTGCAAATCATCACGCAAAATGGGCTGAGTGCCTTGGCCCAGGCCGATGGCAAGTCGCTCACCAGCTATGGCCACTATGCGTTTGAGGCCACGGCAGGCGGATTTGTGCGACAATGGGATACGATCGCGCCAGCAAGCGCCGACACGATCAGACCCGAACCCACGGGTGAAGACGAATTCGGGGCCGGCGGACCTAGTGCCAATGTCAAGGAAGCCCTTCTGAATGCCGAGGGCGTGGTCGTCATTCCATTCGGCTACTACGTGTCCATCAAAGTATACCCAGAGGCTCGCTTCCTTGAAGTCGAGCACATTCAGCGTACCGAGACCTTCGATTTCAAGGGCAAGAAAATCAAGCCCAAGCCAGTTCCAAAGGAAAGCCCAGCTTCCAAAACGATCCATTCCGTCGATCGCAATGGCAAGACCAAGATCGTGGAGGAGCAAGGCGATATCCTGGCAGAGACAAATTTTCCAGTCGACGAGCTGCAAATCATCGATGGCTACGTTTGGTACCGCAACATCGGCACGGGGCAATTTTTTGCAAAGAAAATCGGTGGTGTGGGCAATTTTGGGCCATTTCCATCCATGCAGACGGCCACTGCCACCCTCGCGCGGCTGCAAAAACGCGTAGATGAGCATTGCCCCGACTGCGCGTTGCAAACTCAATTGCCCCGCTTTTGGCTCGTAGCGCGCGGGGACTCGCTAGGACTTTGCGACACGACGGGGCAGTTGGTCCTTCCGGTCATCTATGGACGCATTATCCCGCAAGACGATTGGATTTTTGTGAAGCGTGGCGAATTCGGTGGCGCAATTGACCTGCAAGGTCAGCTCTTCATTCCCATCGCGTACAAATATGTCGACAAGAACGCCTGTGGGCACTTTACATTGACCAAGACGATCAATGGCCGCGACCACATGGGCATCCGCGACCGTGCAGGGCATTGGATTTGGGAAATGGGACCCAAATAAGTTCCTCCGCCTCCAGGATCCAAGCACTGGAAGACAGCACCTAGGCAAAGAAAACGCCGTGCAGCGCGATCCCATCCTCTCGACGGGTTGGCAATGCAGCGATTTTATATTTTGGAATCGGATGCGCTCCTTTTACATCTG
>JANMIM010000931.1:0-2580 GCA_031375795.1 Bacteroidota bacterium | reverse complement strand
TCACCAAGGATGTGCCGACGGCTTCCTTCATCGGCAATTTGCTCAGGACGACGAGGGCAGGAATGATGAGGAATCCACCGCCTGCACCTACCAAGCCTGTGAGAATGCCGACGATACCACCTTCGAGAAGGATCAGCGGGTAATTGAATTTCTGTGCAGCGGCGGCGCCTTCAGGAGCAGCCTTGGCTTTTTTGATCATGCTGTAGGAAGCTGCAATCATCAAGATCGCAAACAGCACCATCATCAGGATCGACTTCGTGACCATAAATCCGCCCACTTCAAAAATCTCCTTCGGAATGGCGGGCACGATCCAGGCACGGGTGGCAAACACGGCAATGATCGACGGAATCCCGAAGATGATCGCGGTCTTCACATTCACCAAGCCCTTGCGGAAATAGCTCACCGAGCCGACGGCCGAGGTAAGTCCCACTACAAACAGGGAGTAGGCGGTCGCAAGCACGGGATCCACCCGAAACAGGTAAACGAGCACGGGCACCGTCAAAATGCTGCCGCCGCCGCCGATCAGGCCCAGAGACACACCAATGATAATTGCCGAAAAGTATCCGATATATTCCATGTACTACGCTTTGATGATGCAAAACTGCATCGAGCCAAAGTGGCACTTGGTGACTTAGGTTACGTGGACAGCTTGCGGCGCTGTAACTTTTGTTACACTACGTGGGCTTTACGCTGTGCACCCATACATGCCGATGAAGGACAAAAGTTGCTGATGGATTCGTGAATGGGTGGCCTGAGTACCGCAGGTGGATGGATTTGCGCATCCCGGCAGCACTTTTTCATGGCCATGTCGCGCTTCACCTACGGTTTGGCATACGAAAGCCGTCCGATTTCATTGGCAACGAAATATGCGTCCAATCCTTGGCGGATGCGCACTTCGGCTGCAGATAAATTCACAAATCCATCCGCTGCAACTAGCCCGTCCCTGATCTCCACTTGCTCTATGCTGCTGATGGCCCAAATCAAGGCTTGTAGAATCCAGCAAGCCAAACCAAGCCATTGTGGGTGTACCTATAGGGGAAGTACCAGGAGAAATTCAATGTGTCGAGGTAGCCGGTGGGCCCCAAGACGGAATCGGTGGGTACCGCATAACGAAAGGAATCGGGAAGTCGGGAACCCCGATCTTAATCCCATTCTTGCACATCTGAAATCAAAAATCACCGTATTTTTGCATCGACCTACGGTTGGAAGTAGGCCTCTGGGGCTAGTAGAAGGGCATGGAGCCCCCGGAATTTGGATGTGAAATGTCAGAAGTCGAAGACTATATCTATCAACATGAGGGGCAGCAGCGGGAGGTGATGCTGTACCTTCATCAACTGCTCACCGCTGACTTGGGTCTGCGGTGCAAGATGCGGTACAAGATCCCATTTTACGATGGCCGCTCGTGGATCTGCTACATGAACGCCGTCAAGGACGCGCAGGTAGAGCTGGCTTTTGTGCGGGGACATGCGTTGTCCAATGCCCAAGGGCTTCTGGACGCCAAGGGACGAAAGCAGGTCGCCGGGATCGTGTTCGGTTCCCGTTCGGAGATACCGCAGGAGTCCCTGCTTGAGGTCATCCACGAAGCCATGCTCCTCGATGAAACCACGCCATACCCCTCCAAACGGAAGCAGAAATGAAGAGATTTTTCACATCGATCCTCGCGGTCTTGTGGATGACCGGCTCGGTGGCAGCCCAATCGGGTGGCCTCGGCTCCTGGAACATCCTCAACCTCAAGTACAACCACACCGACAAACTGAGCCTGTTTGGCGAGGCACAACTGCGGTCCCTGAAATTTTACAACGATTTCCACTACTACGAATTCAAGGGCGGCATCAACTACGATCTCCACAAGGCGCTGAAGCTGACCTTGGGCGCGGGCAGTTACCAAACCTACAAGGAAGGCGGCAGTTTTGTCTTGCCCAAAAACAACGACGAATTCAGGCTGTGGCCACAGCTGATTTTGTCGCAGAACATCGGCAAACTCAAGATCGAGCAGCGTTACCGCATGGAAATGCGTTTTAGTACCAAAGGCTACCGCAACCGTTTTCGGTACCGGTTTGGGGTTTCGTACCCCTTCGGGAAGGACACCAAGGGCTACAAACCCTTTGTGGCGAGCTTCAACAACGAGCTGTTTTTCACCGACAAGGCGCCCTACTTCGAGCGCAACCGCATGCAAGCGGCGCTCAACTTCAAACCCTACCGCCACGCCACCTTTCAGCTCGGTTACCTGCACCAATTTGACTACCGCATCAACGACGAAACCGGTCGGGACTTTTTGGTGATCGGATTTTATTACGAGTTTTCCAGGAAGTCCGCCACCGCGCCCGAGCGGGTGAATGAGTTGCGGGACAATTGAGAAGGAGGGGGGGAATGGAAAATTTCCTCACCTGCGCAAAGGCAGCGATCGACATGGTGCACATCTGTTGTGCATCGTCCGGCATATTTTATGCTTATCGGCTACTTTGCCAGTAAGTCAAAATTCTTGTCATGCTATCTTGGCATGGTCATTAGGTGTTGTTGATTCGGCAGAATATTATTTGGTTTGAGGATGTATCCTCGATCCAGCGGGGACAGGGTTGG
>JANMIM010000850.1:0-4565 GCA_031375795.1 Bacteroidota bacterium | reverse complement strand
CTTTTGCTGGCAATGTTTGCTACGGTGGGCTGCAATCCCCCCACTACTACAACTGCCGGCGGCAGCGACTCGACCACGGTAGCGCCACCCAAGGACACCTTGCGTTACGAAACCGAAAAACACTTCAAAAACGTGCGTCAGTTGACATTCGGCGGCAACAATGCGGAGGCCTATTTCAGTTTTGACGGGAAGCAGCTCTCTTTTCAAAGCGATTTTGCGGAATGGGATGCCAAGTGCGACCAGATCTTTGTGATGCCGACCACGGGCACAGCCCATGGCAAGGTGCCGCGCATCAGCAACGGCCAGGGCCGCACGACCTGCGCCTACTTCCTGCCCGGCGACAAGGAAGTGCTCTATGCCTCCACGCATCTCGTGGACGACACCTGCCCCCCCACGCCTGAGCGCAAGGTCGATGGCAAATATGTCTGGCCAGTCTATGACACCTACGATATCTTCGTGGCCGACCTGAAAGGCAATTTCAACCGGCAGCTCACCAATACCAAAGGCTACGATGCCGAGGGCACGGTGTCTCCTGACGGCAAGAAAATCATTTTCACCTCCACGCGCAGCGGCGACCTCGAGCTCTGGACGATGAACATCGACGGTTCCGAGCAAACGCAGATCACGAACACGCTCGGCTACGACGGTGGTGCATTTTTCTCGCCCGACAGCAAGCGCATCGTGTGGCGCGCCTCGCGCCCTACCACGCCCGAGGACCAAAAAAGCTACAAGGACCTGTTGAAAAAAGGCTTGGTCGAGCCCGGTACGCTCGAAGTCTTCGTCGCGAATGCCGACGGCTCCGATGTGAAGCAAGTGACCAATATCGGCAAGGCCAACTGGGCACCGAGCTGGCACCCATCCGGCAACAAGATCATCTTTGCCAGCAATCACAAAAGCGAAAAAGGCCGCAATTTCAACCTGTTTTTGGTCAATTTGGACGGCACGGGCTTGGAGCAGATTTCCTTTGATGAGACCTTTGACGCGTTTCCGGTCTTTTCACCCGATGGCAAATATGTCGCCTTCTCGAGCAATCGTTTCAATGGCGGCAGCCATGATACGAATGTGTTTTTGGCAGAGTGGGTGGAGTGAGGGGGGATGCTTGGGGCATTTGACTATCAGGGACGCACTTGCGTCTTCGCGGCATGATACTTTGCCCAAATGCGTTTGGTTTTCTCCATCAGTTCCTGCAATTCCTCCTTCGATTGCGAAGATTTGAATCGCCCGGGATTCTCAATCTCCTTTAAGAAGTGCTTCGCATCCTCGCCATACAGTACAGGTGTTCTCCTGATCTCAAGTGCCATAATGATCAAAAATACGGATTTCCCGGAATATTGCTGTAGACGCTGTGGTCAAGCCTGAGAAAATCTCTATGCCGATATCGAATTTTCATCAAATCAGCAACATTTTGCCAGCAGACCGATTGTTTTATCACCAATGGATTTAAAATAATAACAATCTCACAACCTGCATGAAATCTCCACGTATCCAGTGCATGCGTTGTTACCAATTTGTTTTAGATTCAACAGTTTCTGAATGATTATCAGGATGCAAAGAGCGCAGGATATACCCACATACGAGTTACTCCGCAAGCAACGTGGCAAGGCGGTGGAGGTCTTGTATGAGCGCTATGGCAAGAAGCTTTACAGCTATGCCATCACCTCTTGGCACCTGGACGAGGACACAGCTTGGGAGCTGATCTACGAGACTTTGTATAAGACCGTGGAGAAGATCGACAGCTATGAATTCAACTCAGAGAAGAAATTTGGCAGCTTTTTGTTCACGATCTTTTGCAACAACCTGCGCCGTCACTACCGTGACAGCAAGAAGCGCGAGGAAAAACTGAGCTTCAGCAGCTTCAACGAGCTGAATTTTGAGGCGAGCAAGAGCGACCCGCTCATGTTTACAGAACGCAAGGTGCAAGAGTTGATGGTGGAGGCCTCGGTCGATGCCTTTCGTGAGCCCGATGCTGGCAGCGATACGTTGATGCAGATCTTGGAGGTCTGTCTTGAGAAATTGCCCGATTGGGAGCGCATCCTGCTCCTGTTGCGCAGCCAAGACATGCCCTACAACGAGATTGCGCGGTACGTGCACAAGCCCGCCGAGCAGCTCAAGGTCTACCACCAGCGTGCTAAAACGAAATTGGAAAAGCTGGTCGAGGAGGCACTGATCTCCATCGGCCAGGAATAAAACGCAAAATGGAACTCCAAGGAAAAAACGACGCACACGACGCTCTTGACAAGATCCTGAAAAGGTATCTGTTGGAGCGTGATGCTGCCTCTCCAGAGGGCGAAGGCCTGATGGAAATGGCCGCTGAGAGTGTGCTATCGCAGGCTCCGGTGGTCAGCCCTCCCGCAGCAAAGGAGGCAGCCATGATCGCACGCCTGCAAGCTGCATTTCCCGACGGGCCCAAGCCCGGCCCCACAAAGCCACGTGCAGTCCTCAAGTATGGCATCTTCGCGGTGAGCGCACTTGCGCTCGTCACCACCACGATCATGCTGTTTTTCAATCCATTTGGAAGCACAGACCAGCCGTTGCAACCCAGCAACGCTGCCGAGATATCCAGCAATAGCCCACAGGGCCTCGCTGGCGACGTCCCCGACTACGCCTATGGCACGGCCGTGGATCCTGAACAATTTTCTAGTCTGCAAAACGGAGCAGGTAACACTGAATCAAGTCTGGACCAACCGGAGGAGATAGGCACAGGTAACGGGAATCAGGGCCAGATGATCCATCACTGGGTCAAAGGGCCAAAGATCTCGATCAGCGGCGCGATGCGTCCTGATTCCCGCACCGGCTCCCAATTTGGTCCGCCAGTCATCATTTCGCAGCCCTTTTACGAAACCCCGTCCAGGGAACTCGACCCATTTCCGTTGCGCGAACTGTATTCGCAGACGAGTGTACAGAGTGCCTACTATCAGCTCGATCCCGAAAATGACCACCTGATCATGTGCAGCAAGGGCACCTTGCTGCACATTCCCAAGGATGCATTCGTCGATGCCACGAGCGGCGAAGCTGTCACGCAAACCGTGCAGGTGGAGCTCAAAGAGCTTTACAACCGCTCTGAATACATCAATTCCAACCTGAGCACCGTCTCCAACGGCCAGCAGCTGATCAGTGGAGGCACCATTTACATCGATGCCACCGCTGCCGGACGCCGCCTCAAGCTCGCAAAGGACAAGGACATCTATGTCGAATTTGCAGCGCAGCGCAATGTCGAGACCCTCGACATGCAGCTCTACCACGGCTCATTCAATGAAAAAGGGGAGGCAAACTTGGCCCCCGCCAGCCGCCGCACCAATAAGATGGTGCCCCTGCCACAGCAAAAATTGTATTTCGAGGAATTTTGGTGCGATTGTGGGGCCGACAAGCTTTGGAACCAGCAATTGGTGCAACTCCTGCACCCAGATTTCAAGAACTCTTGGATCGCCACCCGGGAGTTCCGGCAGCGCCTCCAAGTCATGCGCGACATGGGCTACTACGAGGGCGGGCTACAGCTCTACATCGACAACAGCACCAAGGACCTCTGGAAAGTCGACCAAATGGTCGCCGATCAACTGGTCGAGGACGCCAAGGGCCGCAAGAGCCAAGACGCTGAAATCGAATATTTCCACCAGTTTGCGCGCCAAATGCTGGGCAATGTCGAACCGTTTGAGGATTATGGCCTGGACCTGACCCGCCCCGACGCCCGTCGGCAGCTCATGTACCGCGACGTGAGCCGCGCTGAGACCGAGCATGCGATTCGCATTTCGAAACTGCGCAGGCATTTTGAAGATGTCGTCGAGAGCAGGCTCATTGTGGCAGACAACGGCAAAGGCAAGGTCTTCCAAGGCGTGCGCAAGGGCAAATTCCAAAAAGCAGGCACCGAGCTCGTCGCAGGCTTCTTGATCGAGCAACTCGGTTGGAGCACGCTGAGCAAGGTCGCCAATGGCGAATTTGCCTCCAGCAAACGCCGCGAAATCAAGGTGCGCCTCACCGGCAACATCGCCTATGAAAATACCCGCGCATTCATGGCATTCTCCCAGTACAATTCCATCATGCCCGGAAAACCCACGACCGGCCAACTCCATCGATTTGCCAAGGTGCCTGAAAACATCGATGCCTGGATCGTCGTCGTCGGCCTCAAAAACGCAATGCCCTACCTCGGCATCTTGCGCCTGCCCCAAGACGATGGCGACCGCATCGTCCAGGTCACCATGGAGCAGACACGTTTCGATGAATACCTGGGCGCCCTCAAAGAACTCGATTGACCCTACACTGCCTCCTCACCTTCACTGGCTGCTGCCTGCAGTTCTTTCATGTCGTGTAATTCACACATCATTTTCCCCTGATTGTCCTAGGAAAATAGTCAGGCAGCAGCCAGGTAAGACATTTGCCGCCCGTCCAATCAGCCTTGCCCGTCCAGCCTAGGACGGCATTGATCGCATTCCCAAAAACCGACCATTTTTTCCTGATCTGATTTTGTCTATTTTTGCTTCACCTTCCAGTGGATAAATGGCTCATCTACCCATGAATCATCCCGCCCGACGGTGGCGTGCCCTGATCGTTGAGGGCAGGCAACTTACCTG
>JANMIM010000828.1:0-6734 GCA_031375795.1 Bacteroidota bacterium | reverse complement strand
AGCCGTCAGTTCAAGGTCAATTTCAGCTACCTCATCGGCAACAACCAAGTGAAAACGCGCAAGCGTGAGACGGGCTTGGAGGATGAAAAGGACCGCGCAGGCGGCGGCGGTGGTGGCGGGAGGTGAGTTGGGAACGTCCTTTGGTTGGAAGAGCGGTTCAAATCAAGGAGCGCCTTTCGCTGGGGAATACCACGCGGTTGTAGATTGCGGCTAATGGAATGCGCAATCCGAGCGACCGGAGCTCAATGAAGTCCTCCAGGCCACTGGAAGTTTTGATGCCCCAGTCACTCTCTTCGTTCCGACGGATGACGTTGATCGTTGGGGAAAATTGATCCACCAACACATATTCCATAAGGCTCGGAATCCTCTGGTATCGGAAGAGTTTGGGGCCGATATCATAGGTAGCGGTGGTTTCCGATAGCACCTCGACGAGCAGGATGGGGGTTCTCAAGATACTTTCATTGTCCGAATCTGCGTCGGAATTCCCTCCTTCCACCGAAATGTCTGGGTAGACATAAGAATTCGTGGCAGGAATATGAACCTTGACCCTGCTGGAATAGACCATTGACGGCTTTCCTTTGATACCCATCACCAATTGCGCCGTGAGATTCGCTTGGATTTGGCCATGGCGCTTGGTTTCCGGTCCTCGCTCGATGATCTGGCCATCGTGATATTCCGCCTTGCCTTCGATGGAAGCCTCGTAAGCAAAGTAGGCTTCCTCCGTAATGTATTTTCCCGACCCCTCCATTGCCCGAAAATACAAATTTTTCCTATCCCTCAACCCCGAAAAGCCTCCAAATATTGCTCGACAAACACACTTTTGGTCTTGGCCCGGTACTGCATGATGAAGCGGGGATGCTCCAAGGGGACGACCTTTCCAAAGAAGCGATGTGTTTGGTTGAGGCGATCGAGGAATTGGAAATTCTTGCCGGTCCCGAAGCAGAAGCATGTATCGGTGGCAACGCCGAGGGCGATCTGCGCTTGAATGCTCTGCAAGATGAAGGGCGTGGCGGCCTTGGTCAGCGCCTTGTCGTCGTAATAATTCACATTCACGACCTGGCCCTTGGGGCTGGTGGTCGTGAAGCCCAACGGACAGACGGAGTTGATGTAGAAATCGCGGTAGAAGGCCTCGGGTCCGCCGTAGGCTGCGATCACCTCGTAGACGTAGACCGATGAAGGTTCGTGCTCCAGCTTGCCCTCAAAGGGGATCTTGCAGACCTCGATGAGGCGCTTGGGATCGGTGAAGGGGATGCCCGTCACGCCCGCCCCGAAGCGCCCGGGGTTGATGCCCAAGATGAGGCGCCGCTGCGCGGTGTCGTTGTAGTACTTGTGGTAAAAGGCCTCCGAGCAAGCCAATGCCTTGGGATCCTCCCGAAAGGGATTCATGATGTTGAATCCCGCCGGCAGGGCGTCGGTGAAGTCGAGGCTGCGGTTGAAGGCGATGACTTTTTCGGTGAAGGTGGGCTTTTTCATGCTCAGCCCTGCGGGAACTCCGGCCGCGCCTTCACCGCCAGTGCCTGCTGGAAATGCCGCCGCTCGTGCTGGAAGATGATCACCAATGCGTCGTGGAGGCTGTAAAAGATCACGCTGGACATTGGGGAATTGATCATGACCTCGTGGTGGTCGACGAGGTCGGTTTTTTCGACTTTGGCAATCAGGTCGCTGTGCAAGGCGCAAAACTCCTCGACGATGTTGGAAGGGACCTGGCTGCGCGTGGGCTTGAATACGGCGGGGGATTTCGATTTCTTCGCCACTTTTTCGCCCGTAGCCTTGATGAGCATTCTCCCCACCAAACCGTGAAACAAGGCCAGCTTTTCCCAAAAGGAGACGTACTTGTCGCCGCGCGCGATCGCCTCAAACTGCGCAAAATAGGAGCGGTTGGTGATGATGAGGTGTTCGAGGCATTCGCCGATGCTCCAGGTCTCGGCGTTGGGTTTCCAATTGAGTTGCGCGGCGCTGAGCTGGCCAAATGCCTCGCGCATTTGCCCGGGCAACTCAGCTGCTGCCTTCAAAATCGGAATCAGGTAGGCGTTTTTTTTTAGGCCCGATCCTGATGCAGACGGGCTGATCTGCTTGGCGCTTTCCAGGGCCGCCGGTAGCACGTCGGCGTTCATGCTGGCCTTGATCTCCGCGTGCAGTTCGCCCGCCAAGAAACCCGCCAATGTCGTGCCTTGCACCTTGGGCTCTGCCCCCACGCCCACGAATTCCTTGAGCTGGACTTCGCTCGGCGACAAATGCAGCTCAAAGGTGTGCATAGGACCCTTCAGATATTGCCAAAAAGTGCGCGGTGCCTCAGCCATTTCGATTCAGGATAAGCCTTGGTAAAACGTCTCGACGTTCATGAGGTGCTGGTGTTTCAGCTCCTCGGGGAGGAACGAGCCGATAAATGAATTCTTGGCGAGCTGGTAGATGTCTGCCTTGGAGAGCCCGATGGCCGCTGCCGTCTGGGAGTAGTTCTCATTCACCCCGCCTCCAAAATAGGCGGGGTCATCTGAATTCACGGTCACGAGCAGGCCGTGGTCGAGCATGGTGAGGAGCGGATGGTCGGCAAGGTCCTTGACGACGCAGAGCTTGAGGTTGCTGAGCGGGCACACGGTGAGCGCCATCTGGCGCTGCACGAGTTCCTGCACGAGCGCCTCGTCTTCAAGGCAGCGGTTGCCGTGGTCGAGCCGGGCGATCTTGAGCAGGTCGAGCGCCTCGCGAATGTAGGCGGCCGGTCCCTCCTCCCCTGCGTGCGCAACGAGCAGGAGGCCTTGCTCGCCAGCCTTTGCAAAGACGCGCTCAAACTTGGAGGGCGGGTTGCCGACCTCGGAGGAATCGAGCCCCACTCCCATGATGCGGTCGAGGTAAGGCTGGGCCTGCTCCAAGGTCGTGAAGGCGCTGGCCTCGTCGAGGTGCCGCAGGAAACACATGATCAGCATCGTACTGAGCCCCCATTTCGTTTCTGCATCACGGCAGGCACGCCAAATACCGTCGATCACCGTCGCGAAAGGTACGCCGCGGTCGGTATGCGTCTGCGGGTCGAAGAAGATCTCGGCATGGACGACATTTTGCTGATGCAGTTTCTCCAAGTATGTGAAGGTGAGGTCGTAGAAATCCTGCTCCTTCAGCAGCACATTGGCACCTTCATAGTAGATGTCCAGAAAATCCTGGAGGTTGCTGAAGTTGTAGGCCTGTCGCACCTCGGCCACCGAGCCAAAGCGAATCGGCACTTGGTTGCGCTGGGCGATTGCAAACATGAGCTCAGGCTCAAATGTGCCTTCGATGTGCACATGCAATTCCGCCTTGGGGATGCCTTGGATAAACTGGTCCAAACTGCTGTCTTCTGCCATTCTGATAAAGCTTTCGTTGCCGAAAAATAGCGTTTGAAGATGGATTTTGCCAATCTTTTATTGGGAATTCCTTCCAGCGGGATTGCGATCGGAAGATCAATCGCCAAGCTCGGGGTTCACGGGCCTTTGCGGTAGCAGACGTGGTACCTACCAGACCTGGGGCCACTCACCCGTCTGGCAACCTCGACTCAAGGTCGCTCAAATCGTGCCGGCAACTTGATGCCTTTTTAATCTCAAAACCTAGACCGTGGCACAACGGAGGTATGACCGACGCATACGCTGTCGATCATTCCTTGCAGCGGATTCTTACCGGGTTCAGCTACCGACTTTGATGCCTTCGTTCTTGACCTTCTTGGCCTTGACTGGCTTTTCCGGCTTTTCGGCTTTCTTGGGTTCTTCCTTGACAGGCTCCACCACTTTGGGTGCCTCGGGCATCGGGGTTTCCTTGGCCACGGGGGTTGCGCCCTTGCCATCAGCAGCTTCCTGTGCAGGGACCGTCTTGTCCAGGTCTTGAACCATGTTTTCCTCTTTCTTCAGTTCTTCGACCATGCCCTTCTCAGGCGCGGACACGTCGCCCGAGGCGGGAGGCGTGTCTCCCATTTGTACTGCAGTGTCGGCCGTCTGCGTTGCGGGGTCGGCCATCTTTGCAGCAGGCTGAGGAGGCTCCACAGGCGCAGGGGCTTCCTTGATCACTTCCTTGCCCGTGGGCTCGAGCTTCATTTTGATTTCTTCCTTGCCAGACTTGGGGGCACCGGCCTTGATGGCTTCCTTGCCTGTCGGCTCTTCCTCGCCCATCGTGCTCACTTCCAACTTGGGCATTTCATTTTGTTTGAGCTTCCCCCCAAACTGGATCTCAGTTTGGCGATTTTGCTGGTATTCTTCCTCGGTGCAATCGACGCCGTCGCGGCACTTGTTTTTGGGAGCACGCTCTCCCAGCCACACTTGCTCCAACCTGTTGCGCTCGATGCCGCGCTTGATCAGATACTCAAACGCGTTCTGCGTGCGGGTCTTGGAGAGTTGCTCGTTGTAGCCTGTGCCACCGCGCGGGTCGGCATGGGACACGAGCCTGAGCTTGGCGCTCGGGTTGCGCTTGAGGAAGTCAAGCACACGGTCCAGTTCACGGAAGGCATCCGAACGCACGTAGGCGTCGTCGTAGTCGTAAAAAATGCGGTACAAGGCCGTGTCGGGCATGAGTCGCATGAGCATCGCATTCAGGGACAAGTCCCCTGGGTCCAGACCTTTGGTGGTGACGTCCATCACCTTGTCCATATATCCTTCTTTTTCCACACGCACCTCATAGTCGGTCTCTGGGGCGAGGTGGTAGCTGAAATTGCCATTCTCATCGACTTTCACGATCACTTCCTTGGCGATGATGCGCACGGTGGTGTTGCTGATGTCCACGATGCTGTCGCCTTCGACCTTGCCATTGAGGGTGTAGATGGGGGCAGAGTTGTCTTTGTCCAAGCGCAAAAGTGCCTCGACAGGAACCGAAGGGTCAAAACTCACCGTGCTCACCATCTCAGATGATTCCAGGTAGCGGTCGCAGGAGGCCACGAGCTTGTAGTCGGCATTGCGGTCGAGGCCATACCTGAATTCGCCCACTTCGTTGGTGCGGACAATGGTCGTGAGGCCCTTGACACCATAGATTTCGATCTTGGCATTGTTCACGGGTTCGCCAGTCTGCTTGTCGAGCACCAGACCTTGGAGCACCTGGCGCTGGAGAAACGAGTAGATGTCGTCGTCGCCCTTGCCGCCCTTGCGGTTGGAGCTGAAAAAGCCGATGCCGCTCTTCTCATCGATGGCGAGCGAGAAGTCATCCATCGGGCTGTTCACGGGATAGCCGACGTTGGCGACTTTTTCAAACTCGGTGCCCATGGACGTCACGCGAAAGAGGTCCAATCCGCCCAGACCGGGATGGCCATTGGAGGCAAAGTAAAACACGCCCGTCGGGCTCATCCAGGGAAACATCTCGTTGACCGGGGTGTTGATGCGGGGACCCATGTTTTCGGGTTTGCCCCAATCCTCTCCCTGCTTGCGTGCAAACCACAAGTCGGTGCCGCCCTCGCCGCCCGTCATGTCGCTCACGAAGTAAAAGGTGTTGCCGTCTGGGCTGATGCATGGGTGACCGACGGAATACTCTTTCCCATTGAAGGAAACCTCGCTCACCTTGTCCCATTTGTTGGAAACGAGCTGGGCTTGAAAGGTCTTGAGACGCACCAATCCATTCTCTCCCTTTTGGAGCTTGCCTTGGTTGTAGTCGTTGCGGGTGAAATACATCGTGTTGCCGTCGGGGCTGAAGGTCGAGCCACCTTCGTGGTATTTGGAATTGGCCATGCCCGGCAGCATCATCGGCTCTCCCAGCTCGGCTTTGCCAAAATACTGGGCTTGGTACAAGTCCAGGAAGTTGTCGCCGGTCCAGTTAAATACCGACTTGCCGGGATTGCGCGAGCTGGTAAACACCAGGCTGTTGCGGTACATGGTCGGCCCAAACTCGGCCTTGGCCGTGTTGATGTTGGTGCTCTTGACGATGTACATCACGGAGTCTGCCAAGAAGCTCTTGTAATCCTTGGCCGACTTGAGCATGTTTTGGGCCACTTCGTCCCAGTCGCGCTCTTGGAGGTATTTTTCCAGATAGGGCACCGCGTCGTCCCATTTCTCATTGTTGATGAGCATCTGGGCATAATAAAACGTGTTTTGCGGATCCTTGTTGCCCGCCTTGAGCAGCCTGCTGTACCAGTACTCGGCATCATGGGAATTGTTGACCAAGCGGTAGCTATGGGCCAATTTTTCCATGCCCTCCTCAGAGGTCGGCACTTTTTCCAGGTGACGCTGGTAGAGTGGAATCGCCACTGCATATTCCTTGCGGTCAAACTTCTTGTTTGCTCGCTTCAATTGCGCTTGGACTGCCTGGGTCCCGAAGACCAGCAAGCAGAAGACGATGGCGCTGATGTATTTTTTCATGGCAATGAGAGAAATCAAATCAGAAGTAGCGTGGTGTCATGAAGTTGGCCTTGCCCCAGCCCAGATCCAACCCGATCATGAGTTCGTGGGAGCCTGAGTTGAATGTGCGCAAGGGAGACAGGGTCATGTCGTAGGCATAGCCAGCGCGAAAACGCCGCTGGCTCTGGAACTCCAGCATGAAGATGAGCGCATCGCTCGTGCGGTAGCCTACGCCCACGCCGATGACTTTTGCAAAAAACATCGTCGCATTCACATCGACCTGCAGCGGCGCGTTGGGTACGTACTTGATGACAGTCGAGGGCCTGAAGGCAACATTGCTGCCCAGCGGCAGGATCGCGCCCAGCATGCCAAACATGTGCATCGACTGCTTGGAGGCAACCTGCCCGGCGGTCTGATTGCCGGTGCTGAAGTACCTCCCTGCCAGAAGATTTGGAACCGAGA
>JANMIM010000814.1:0-17508 GCA_031375795.1 Bacteroidota bacterium | reverse complement strand
CCCGGTCTTTGCGTCCATCAGCCAGTGCTCGATCCGTTTGGGCTGCCCATTGGAGTACCAGGTGCGTAGGGTGCCATCGAGGGAGTCCCGCAAGTAGCGGCAAACGCTTTCACGAACGCCATCGGGGAAAAAAGATTCATAAAGACCTTCCAGCTGGTCGTCATGCATGTGGGTGCGCACCTTGAGCTTGCCATCGCGGAAACAATCCTCCGCAAGGCCCTGCATCCTCCCCTCCACGAATTTGCGCTTACTCAGCAATTGCCCTGTTTCATAATAATACCGCGCGGGCCCATGCTTCACAAAGCCCTCCGCCTTGTCCACATAGCCGAAGACGATCTCAGCGACATTGCGGTTGCGATGGTATTCCAGCAAAATTCGCACGTGGTCGCCATAGAGCTGCCGATTCTCGGTGATGCGTGTCCCCTTGGCCCGCCAATCCTTTTGCATGTCCCATTCCAAGGAGCCCACGCGGATCGTGTCGCCGTAGAGAAAAATCGTGTCTTGGGCTTGGACTTGGGTGAATGCGAATAGAAAGAAGAAAAACCGCAAAGGGCGCAGAGGTTCGCAAAGAAAATCCCGAATGGCCTTCCCTGCGCGCTTTGCGTCCTTTGCGGTTTCTACCATGAGCGGCATCTCAATCGACCTCGATCCGCAGATGCTCCTCGATGAATTCGCGGACGCAGCCATGGCCGCCGGGTAGGTGAAGGATGATGTCGACTGCCTCACGGTTTTTAGTGGCCGCATCGGCAGGGCAGGCCGTGAGACCGGCCTTGGCGATCACCCCAAGGTCATTGGCGTCGTCGCCGATGTAGGCGACCTGGGCATAGCTGAGATTGCTCTCGGCGAGCCATTGCTCGAGAATGATCGTCTTCTCGGTCTTGCCGACATAGTAGCGCCGCACGCCGAGGCGCTCGGCGCGGGCTTGGATCCCCACGCTGTGCTGGCCACCGCTCAGGAAGGCGACCTCGATGCCGCGCTTTTGCGCCGTCATGATACCACGCCCGTCGCGGGCATGGAATTTTTTGTATTCGTCGCCTTTTTCCGTGAGGTAGATGCCGCCATCGGTGAGCACGCCGTCCACATCCAGCACGAGCAGCTTGATGTCGGCCGCATTGGCGCGGTGGCGCAGGTCATTTTTGAGCAGGCGGTCGATGCTCACCTGAAAGGTCGAGGACAAGATCAGGACTTGCTGCAGGTCGGGCTCGCTGCGGCCTTCCATCCAAGCGACGATATCGGCGGGGGTGCAGCCGAGTTGCGGCGCAAAAATGTGCCGGTCCAATCCGCGCTGGGTGAAGAGATAGCTGAGATTGTCGGCAAATGGCTGCATGGATCAGATCATTTGGCGGCCGACAGCGGCAGCGATGGGGTGCAAGCTCTGCATGAGTGCCCTGAACTGCGGATGGTCGAGCTGTTGGCTCGCATCGCTTTTGGCGACTTTGGGATTGGGGTGCGACTCGATGAGCAAGCCATCGACGCCCATCGCTGTGCAGGCGCGGGCGAGGTCGGCGACGCCGTAGGCATAGCCCATGGCGTGGCTCGGGTCGAGGATGATCGGCAGATTGGTGTATTCCTTGAGGTAGGCCACGCCGCAGAGGTCGAGCGTGAACCGCGTCTTGGTCTCAAAGGTGCGGATGCCACGCTCGCAGAGCACGACATTGCTGTTGCCCCCCGAGAGCATGAATTCGGCGGCTTGCACGAATTCCTGCAGGGTCGAGCCAAAGCCACGTTTGAGCAGCACAGTCTTGCCGGCGCTGGCGCAGCGGCGCAAGATGCCTTGGTCATACATGGCCTTGGCACCGATTTGGATCACGTCGGCAAAGGCGATCACGTCTTCGACATGGGTCGCGTCGCGCACCTCGGTGATGACTTTGAGGTCGTACTTTTCGCGCATTTGGTCCAGCAGGCGCAAGCCCTCCAATCCCATTCCCTGGAAGGAATAGGGCGAGGTGCGCGGCTTGTAGGCACCTGCACGCAGCATCTTCACGCCGAGCTCGACGCAGAGCTGGGCGCAGACTTCGATCTGCTCGAGGGACTCCACGCTGCAAGGGCCCGTGATCATCATCGTATTCCCCGTCTTGCCGCCGATGGCAATGTTGTCCCCGATATGGACCGTGCGCGTCTCAGGCATGTATTTGCGGCTAGCGAGCTGGATGTCGCTTTCCATGACCCAGTGGCCTTCGATCAAGCTGGCATCGACGCCGTCGAGGGAATTGTCCTTGGCGCCGGTCACGAGCACGTAGCGCGTGCCGTCGTGAAACGCGAGGGCGCGAATCTGCTCCGCGATTTGATTGGCCTGTGCCTCGCCGACTGCGGGCTGGAGGTGAACGATCATAATTCTCCGAGAATAAGGTTGTTGAAATTGACGGCGCCGACGAGGCGGTGGTCGTCTGCCACGACGGGCATGAACTGCACGAGAAAGGGCAGTGATTTTACATGTTGCAGCATGTCGCTGATGGTGATGTCTGGGCCGATGAATTGCGGGGAATGGTTGATGAGCCCGTAGGGATCGAGGTCGCCAGGCGTCCCGATCTGCCGCAGCAGGCCGCGACGCAGGTCGGCATTGGTGACCAAGCCCGCGAGTTTGCCCGCCTCGTCCACGAGGAGGCAATAGCCCATGGCATAGTCCTCGATGGTTTGCAGCAGGGGGCGGGAACGCAAATTTACGATCGGCAAGACGGGCAATTCGTCGAGGCCCTGCATCACGTCGCGTACAAAGAGGTGGTTGCGGTCCTTTTGCACGAGGAGCTTGAGGAATGCGACAGCCACGCTTTCGGCATTCACCAAAAAGGACCCGGAGACGGCGCAGTAGACACCGAGATTCCGCAAAACAAAGGAAATTTCAGCATTCACTCCCCCATCGACGTGGATGCGCTTGCCCGGAAATGCCCGCCTGAAACTGCGGATCTTCTGAAAATTGGCAGCATCGAATTTCCCGCCGCTCTGACCGGGCGTGGTGGTCATGAACAAGATGAAGTCGCAGTCGGAGGCGTAGGCATCGAATGCGCTGTTGGGGGTATTGGTGGTGATGGCGAGACCCCATTGGCAGCCGAGATCGGGCAATTCCAATGCGCGGTCGGCGATCTGCTCGTATTGCAAGGTCACGAAGTCGACCTTGTGGCGCGAGATCATGTCATAAAACTTTTCGGGCTCGGTGCTGATGATGTGCAGGTCGATGGGCATCGCGCTCATGGCCCGCACCCGAGCGATCGCATCCTCCACGCCCAGGTCGTCGTTGCAATCGACATGGACGTAGTCCATCCCGATCGCCTCCAACTCCGTGACCAATGCCTCGAGCTGACGTGCTTTGCTGGAATAAATCGATGCTGATATTTTCATGGATGCTGTAAAGCGTCCGAAATTACCCAAAAAAGAGCAGAATTTACAGAATTTGCAGAATTAGGCGCGCGTGTTGAATTTGTGGGTTGTGGGGGATTTCGTTGATGTGGGTTCTTGGTGGGCGATTTCTTTATGGTTGGAGGCGGGTTACTTGCGGGCGGGTTACTTGGGGGCGGCCCACAAGGATTTGAAATCGATGTTGATTGGTTTTCCGTCGACTTGAAAGGTGAATTCATCCACGTGGCCTTTTGCTTTGATCTGCCATTCACCTTTTTCTAGCTGCCGAATGATGATTCTTTTTGCGATGGGATTGATGGCGACGTAATACGGTACCTCCAAGGCGGCGTATACGCCCGGTCTTGGGTCGATACCGTCTTCGACCGACGTTTCCCATTGGAAATGGAGCACGAATTCGGCATGGGTCAGGTATTGGCCCTTGTGGGCGATTGGCAACCGCAACAATACCAGATCCGGCTGCATGGCCATGAGATCGGAGACTTCGTTGTAGATCGGTAGCATGATTCCGAAGCGATCTTCGCCCAATACGTCGAGGAATCGCCCTCCGATCAGCCTTGCGATCCGCTCTTCGTCATCCGTCATATTCGGGTCCCGCATCCATGGAAACCCGTCCATCATTTCCCAGCCCCGCTCCCACTGGTCGAAATCTTCAAATTTGTAGGCCGGGTAGTATCCGCGCGGTGGCTTCTTGCTGCGATCGATGATGTCGTCCATTTCTTCTTCCATTGGGCAATCCAATCTCAAAATTCGTCATTCTCTTCAAATCCAATCAAAATAGATCCTCGTGTACCCGCCGGCATACCAAAACCGCAGTTTGAAACGCTTGCCGACCACGGGTGTGTAGATGATCGGCCAGTTGTGGGTCCACCACATGTTCAGGACGTTTTTGCCTTCGTGGGTGATCTCGCCGCAAAAGGCAAGGAAATCGCAATCCTCGGGTACCTCAAACTCAAAGGTCGTCTGGTCGGAATAGATATTCCAATCAAAGACCAACCATTTGGGGACAAAGGGAATCCCCCTGATCAAACTGCTGATGAGGGTGCCTTCCAAGCCATCGGCCCATAGCGGCTCGTATTGTTTGTCCTTGGCAAGGATTTCTGCCTCTGAAATCGGCATGGCCCAGAGTCGTCCGCCATCGGGCAGGATCAAATCGGGCTTGAATTTGAGTTCGCGCAGGGCGAGGATCGTCTCGTCCAGCACGAGCGAGCCATAGAATTCGTGGAAGAGCAATGAGACAGGTTCCGTCGGCTCAAAATCGCGGATGTCTTCGTTGTGGCATTGGACAGTGGGATGATTTTCGACGGTTCCGCCGAGGATCTCATACAAAACCGCACTTTGTTCGACCGCGATCACTTCCTTGGCACCCATCTCGGCCATTTGGCGGCTGAAAATGCCCCTTCCGGCCCCGGCTTCCATGACGACCTTGCCCGTGATGTGTTTGCGGTAGCGCTTCAAGAGGGCGCTCAGGGTGCGGGTGCGGCGCTTGCTTTGGTAGATCGGGATGAAGGTCAAGAAATCCTTGACATCCTGCTCATGCTTGCCCTTGAGTTCATTGAAGAGTTCCATGGGTTGAATGTACTGGGAAATTGAATGGCTTCAAGGGTTGAGGCGCAAATCACACGACAATTGCGAATTATTTGTGCTTTTAGGTGTTTTTGTTTGCTTTTTTACGTTGGCTTCTTTGGTTTTGTAGCTTGAGGGAGAAAGAATATGCGGGGAATTTCAATCCGAGTGGATCGGCTGACCCATTCGATCGAGGATGCGAGGACGGGCGAGCGCCATGAGACAGAGGTGTTGCAGGTGATGCCCGAGCATGCTGGTCAAATCAAGAAATCGCATTTTGGATTCGACTGGGCTTATGAACTGGCGCAGCCGGGTCGGGAAGTGTACAAGCTCGTGCGGGTGGATGCGCCGAAGGTGATACAGGGTTTGGTTTGTTTGGAGGATAAAGGAAACCCGATGTTTATGCATTTGATAGAAAATGCCCGGTTCAACCAGCATCGAAGCAAAAAATATGTCGGCGTTGCGGGAAATTTGTTTGCGTTTGCATGCAAGCAGTCTTTTGCGAAAGGATATGGTGGGTATCTCGTGTTTGATTCGAAGACCAAACTGGTGGATCATTATATGGAAACGATTGGTGCCAAGAGATTAGCTGGTATAAGGCTATATATCAACACGGATCTTGCAAATGGCCTCATTTCTACGTATTTTAGACACGGAAAACATGATTGAACTATGTCAAATTTCAAAGAATTCGATCATTTTGATATTCCCATTCGTTCTACACCGCTCACCGAAGAGGAGCTTCAAATGATGCGGGCAATTATCGCTGCCGAGAAGCAAAAACAGTCTCATTCAGCGAAAAAGGTAGCCAATTCGAAGCGTTCCTGAGTACTTGCTTGAAATGGGAATCATACGTGAACCTGAAGGAGTCGAATTCACAGTAATCTCGAAGCCAAATACTCCAGAAGATGCTGCAATGATGTCGGCCTTCATCAAGGCCCACAAGAAGAAAGTCGCAGCAGCCGACAAACGAAATGCAAACGAGCGGCAAAAAAATAATCGATGAAGTTGAACTTGCGGGAGAATGAAAAATACCAAGATAAATTTTGAATGGCTGGATCACTTCGATCGACCTGTCGTGTCGACGGGGCCGCTTACCGAAGAGGAGCTTCAAATGATGCGGGCAATTATCGCTGCCGAGAAGCAAAAACAGTCTCATTCAGCAAAAAAGGTACCCAATTCAAAGCCTTCTTGAGTACTTGCTTGAAATGAGAATCGTACGTGAGCCGGAAGGAGTCGAATTCACAGTAATCTCGAAGCCATACACCCCAGAAGATGCTGCAATGATGTCGGGGTTCATCAAGGCCCACAAGCAGAAAGACGCAGCCGCTGAAAAACGAAAAGCAAGACGCGCAGCCAAGAAGAGCATTGCTTGAGCCATGCTTGGACGCGCGGGAAAATGCGGGGAATTTCAATCCGATTGAATCGCTTGCCGTTTTTCGTCTTACCTTTAAGGCATCACCAAGCGTCTTTAGCGTCTATGCAATTGGATCTTCGTCGGAAAAAAGTTGTGCTCTACAATCCCAAGGCACTCTTTTTTGATATGCCGTTGGCGTTGCTGGCGATTGGGTCCATGCTCGATGCGGAACAGTATGAGGTGGTGATCATCGATGCCCGCATAGAGGCCGACCCTGTCGCTGCAGTCCAACGACACATCCAAGGCGCGCTTTGCTTTGGTGTGACGGTACTTACGGGTTCGCCCGTAGCCGACGCGGTCATGATGTCGGAGCAGGTGCATGTTCTGGCGCCCGAGGTCCCGATCATTTGGGGCGGCTGGCATACTGCCCTTTTCCCGCAGCAACCGCTGGTCGACGAGCCTTCCATTGCGATCACCGTCCAAGGTCAGGGCGAGAATACCTTCAAGGAACTCGTGGACAGGCTCGACAAGGGACTGCCGCTGGATGGCTTGGCGGGCATCTGCTTTCGCAAGGAGGGCAAGATCGTGCAAAATATGCCGCGCGCCCTGGAAAGCATGGATGAATTGGCCCCGGTCAATTATGACTTGATCGATGTCGAGGCTTACTTCGCCAAAAAGGGCCGCCGCCAAATGGATTACATCTCCTCGACCGGCTGCTTTTTCCGCTGCAATTTCTGCGCGGATCCCTTTGTCTTCAACCGCAAATTCTCCGCCATTTCCCCGCAACGCATGGGCGAAGAATTGGAGCATCTCTACCGGAAATACCAGTTCACCGACCTCAATTTCCAAGACGAGACATTCTTCACATACGCCAAACGGAGCCGCGAATTTGCGCAGGAACTGATCGACCGCAAGATCAAGATCACCTGGGCGGCCACGATGCGTGCCGACCAAGGCTGCCGCATGGACGATGCCGACTGGCAAGTGGTGCGCCAATCGGGCCTGCGCAGGCTGCTCATCGGCGTGGAATCTGGTTCCCAGGAAATGATGGACTATTTGAAAAAGGACATCAAGATCGAGCAAGTGATTGAATGCGCCGAGAAATGCAAGTCCCTGGGCATCGACGTGCATTTTCCCTTCATCGTCGGCTTTCCCAAGGAGACCGACGCCAGCGTGGCCGCCACAGTCGCCATGGTCAAGCAACTCAGCCGCATGAGTCCCGGATTTCGCACGCCGATCTTTTATTACAAGCCCTACCCAGGTTCCAAAATCACCGAGGACGCGGTGCGCGACGGTTATGTACTCCCCGCCACGACCCGCGAATGGGCCACATTCGACTTTGGCTCACGCGGCCCTTGGGTGAGTCCTGAGAAATTTGCCTACTTCGAAAACTTCAAGTTCTACAACCGGCTCGCCCACAATCACCGCGGCAATTTGCTGGCCCCCTTGAAGCGCCTCGCGCGCTGGCGCCTGGACCGCGACAACTATGCGTTCCCGATCGAGCGCAAGATCGTGGAGGTGCTGCGGCCGGAGTTGGTGCTGAGCTAGGGATTGTAAGCGGTTTGGAAACTGGCTTTGTGTGAGTTGTTTGTAAACAAAGCCTCCTGCCATACGAAGGCATTCTCCCTTGAAATTTGTTAAAAAGCGCCGTATTTTTGATTTGTGATGAAGCAACGGCACCTCGATTTTGAGATCGATAAGCTCACAGAATCCATCGAGCATGTGGAGACTGGTGAAAGCCATGCCACCACCGTTACCCCAATCACGTCTGCTGATTTAGCACTCACCCTCATGGCGTATTTCACGCAGGTCGGGGTTTGATGATTATTGAGGCGAATGCAGCAAAGAGATTGGTATTGAAATATTTCAAGGAGATTTGAACATGAAACAGAAAACTATCGAACTCGAAGTAGATTTCATCGGGGAACAAAGGTCGCTCACTCCAGAGGAAGAAAAAATCTTGACCGACTTCTTCGCTGCCCAGAAGCTAGGGAAGGAATCAAAATCACCAGTTGGACCAAAAAGCAAGACCAATGTTGGCATGACACAAGGGAAAAGCGCCTCCAATCAACCTGCTTGACTGAAGTTCCCATGAGAAGACGACCGATCGGTCAGGTAGATGGCTGATGTTATCTTGTTGCGCCATTTACCCCTCAAATCACCCGAATCACCCCATTCAAATCATCCAAGCTCGTCGCTAGAAAATTGGACATTCGAAACTAGCAGATTGTCAAGCAGTCATGCCATCATTTTTCCAAATGGCTAAAATTTGGTTTGTTTTTTTGTTTTTGTTTGCATTTTGTTTGGTTTTTTCGCAATTTTGGGACTTAGAGGAGAAGGAAATGAGGGGAATATCAATCGAGATCGATCGGCTCACCCGTTCGATAGAGGACGTCCAAACGGGCGAGCAGTATGAAACGGTTTTGATTCGGCTGTTGCCTGAGCACATAAGTCAAATCAAAAAATCGCATTGGTTATTTGATTGGAAGTCAGAGATTTTCACGTCGGGGCGCGAGGTGTACAAATTGGTCAAGGTGACCGAGCCGAAAATGATTCATGGACTCGTTTGCCTAGAGGATGTGCATAATCCAATCCACATTCATTTGGTCGAGAGCGCTAAATTTAATCGGGGTCGCGTGAAACTCAATTATGGTGTTGCTGGAAATCTATTCGCGTATGCATGCAAGCTGTCCTGTGAAAAAGGCTATCAGGGTTTTGTGACATTTGAATCGAAAACGAAATTGATCAATCATTATGTGGAATCCTTAGGGGCAAAGATACTTTGGCAAAACCGTCTGGTTTTGGACAATGGAGTTGCAAAACACTTGATTTTTAAGTATTTTGGCGAATATTATAGTTGCACATGAAAAGCCTGAAAGAACCTTACGATATCGATATCCCACTGAAATCAAGCCCACTCACGCCGGAGGAATTGTTAATGGTCAGAAACTACATTGCAATGTCCAACCAAAGAAGGGTGGCGCATGAAAAGCATCATGCCAGTATTTCTGCTACAAAAATCAATCCTGAGAAAGGAAAATAAGGCGTTCGATTGTGAATGCAACTGAAGGAATTCTTCGAGCCAAAGCCCTCAAATCACCCGAATCAACCCATTCAAATCATCCAGACTCGTCGCTGGGAAGTTAGAAATGCGAAACTGCGAGTCCGCATTTTTCCCGTAACCACTGCCAATTTCGTAGCCGGCGGCGGCGATGGCTTTCATTTTGGCCTTGCCGTCGGGGAAATTGTGCTTGGCGACGACGACGGTGTTGCTGCGGTACCTTGGGTCGGCTACCGCAAAGTCGAGGTCAGGGTGCGCCGCGATGAAATCGCAGAGTACTTGGTATTTCGCTTCGTGTGTGGCGAGGATCTCGCCGAGGCGCGGTTGCATGTCCGCGCAGACCTGCGCGAGCAGGTAGATGTCGAGGACATTGGGGGTCGCGGGGGTCTGCGACTTGAGGCTGAATTCATGCAGGCGGCTCCAGCGGTGGTAGGTGCCGACATATTGGCCGGCTTGTTCGAGCTCGATGCCGCGTGCGAGCAGGCGCGGGCTCAGCACGAGCACACCCAGGCCTGCAGGCAGGCCAAATCCCTTTTGCACCGAGAAATACAAGCCATCCAACAGCGAAATATCCATGCGCCAAGTGGGCACGGCGGAAACTGCGTCCACGACGAGCAGTTTCTCTGGATAGCGTTTCCGTAGCGCAGCGAGGTCTTCGGGGGGCATCATCACGCCCGTGCTGCTTTCGTTGGCGATGGCGGCGATGAGCTCGGCGCTCTTGGGAATCTCCAGCGCATCGACATCAAAGCCATCCCCATCCGCCACCTGATGCACGCCGACTTTTTTGCCTGTGCGCTTCATCGCCTCCGCAAAACTCGCCGAGAAGCTGCCATTCACCAGGTGATAGCTCTCCCGCGCCACACAATTCAGCGCGATGCGCTCCCAAATCTCGGTCGCACCCGAAAACACGAAGACATGGTAATCATCCGGCACCGCCAAGACGGCCCGCAAGCCCTGCTCCATCTTGGCATAGATGTCTGAAAACTTGGAGCTGCGATGCGAAATCGACAAAATACCGTCCTCCACAGCCCTTTGCAGGTGCTGCGGCACGGTGGGATAGATTTGGGAAGGCCCGGCGGTGAAGTAGATCATTGCAGGGCAAAGATAGTATCCTGAATTGTGGATGTATCGGAAATTCGACAACGTGGATGCCGAATACTAGATCGCCTCAGTTTTTGATCCCCAATTCCAAATACCTTTCTTTTCCACCAAAACTATTCATTTTCATCATCATATAACTAATGTTCGAATACGGTACGAAGAACTCAAAATTCCCTTCTTCCTTAATAAAAACGATCGAAAGACCACTTTCCATTTCGGTAATTTTGTCAATCTTACTGTCGATTTTTGATGAACTAGAATTGGAGTAAACAGCCACCTCGACTCCTTGTGCAATATTATTCCTAGTCAAATATGCACCCACGTCGGATTTCGTCATCTGTGAAAAGCCGGCCATAGACAGCAGCATCAAACCGATCAATACAATTGTGTTTTTCATATCATGTGTTTTGTTGAATGCCAAGGTAATGAAAAGGAAGCAACGCCGAACGACGAAGAATCAATTCTGCTTCCACCACCCCGCAGCGCCTTGATCGCCATTGACGATTCAATCCTCGACCACCTCAAAAGTCACCGCCCAGCCATTCGGAAGTTTCGGAACGAGCACCCAATTGTCGGTATAGGCGAGCTTTTTGCAAAGCCCGCAGCTCTTGACCGTGATTTTGTAAGCGTATTCGCGCCGCGCTTCGACGCTTGTCACCTCTCTCAGCACTTTGATTTCGCATTGTCCTGATGCCCTTGCGCCCAGAAGCGTGTAAGTGTTGAAGTCAATCGTTGGTAGGTTGCAGATTCCGTCGGTAAATGTTTGCTGGTAGGCGCTGTCTGAGGCAATCACGTAATTTTCCAGCAGCGTCGTCGGCTCGCAGCCAATTTGGATCGAACTGAAGATGATGCCAGCGTTTTCGTCGTTACCGGCGCACCTGGGCGCTTTGGAACAACCGCCAACCAACATGGCTACAAGCAATAGCCATAGGCCGATCGTCTTGGGTAGTTGCGGCAAAAATGTTTTCACTTTCATCCTCCTATGCAATTGGTGATAAAGTCAATACAATACCCTAAATTTAATTGTATTCTCAATCCCGCGCAAGGCCTTGATCACCTCGGTATCGTATTTCTTGTTGATGTCGGTGATCACGTACCCGATCTTGTCATTGGTTTTGAGGTATTGGCCCTCGATGTTGCAGCCGTGGGCGCTCAAGACATTGTTGATCTGGGCGAGGATGCCGGGCACGTTGCGGTGAATGTGCAAGAGCCGATGAATGCCCTGCTGGATGGGCAGCTGCAAATGCGGGAAGTTCACGGACATGAACGAGTTGCCGGTGTTGATGTAGCCGATGAGCTTGTCGGGGACGTAGCTCGCGATGTCGGCTTGCGCCTCTGATGTGCTGCCGCCGACATGGGGCGTGAGGATCACATTGGGGATGCCTTGCAGCTCGGTCACGAAGGGCTCGTCGTTGCTCGCCGGCTCCTTGGGGAAAACATCGACCGCCGCGCCGCGCAATTTGCCTGCCTTGAGTGCCTTGGCCAGTGCCTTTACATCGACCACAAAACCACGGCTCAGGTTCAGCAACACGGCGCCGGGCTTCATCAGGCCGATTTCCTTTTCACCAAAGAATCCCTTGTTGCTCACGTCGCCATCCACGTGCAGCGAGACGACATCGGCCGTTTTGAGCAGGGTTTTGAGGTCGGTCACGCGGTGCGCATTGCCGAGGGAGAGCTTGTCGACTTTGTCGTAAAAGATCACCTTCATGCCCAGGCCCTCGGCGAGCACGCTCAGCTGCGAGCCGATGTTGCCGTAGCCGACGATGCCCAGGGTCTTGCCGCGAATCTCGTTGCTGTTGGCGGCGCTTTTGTCCCAGATGCCTTTGTGGGTGAGGAGATCTTTTTGCGGAATGCCGCGCATGAGCATGATGATCTCGCCGATCACGAGCTCGACCACGCTGCGTGTATTGCTGTAGGGCGCATTGAAGACGGCGATGCCTTTTTCCAAGCAGCCATCGAGGTTGATTTGGTTGGTGCCGATGCAAAATGCGCCGACGGCTGCCAAGCGGTCGGCGTGGGCCAGCACTTTGGCGGTGACGCGGGTCTTGGAGCGGATGCCGAGGATGCTCACGCCCTTGATCGCCTCGCAGAGCTCGTCTTCGTCGAGGGCTTGCAGCAAGCGCTCCACCTGGTAGCCTTCATTGCGCAGCGCCGCCTCAGCATTGGGGTGAATGTTCTCCAAGAGCAGCACCCGGATGCGGTTTTTGGGGTAGCTGATCTCCATCGGGAGATTGTTGTGGTAGAGAAATTCGTCGAGGCTGGGCGCGATGTGGTCGGCGTTGGCGCTGGCACTCTCGCGGTCGATGTTTTCGGTGAAGGCAAAGAACTTCACATGTTCGCCGCCAAATTTCATCTGGTAGTCGGTGTAGCCGTCGCCGACCACAAAGATCTCGCCCTTGAGGCCGAGCGCTTCGAGCTGCTTGACCTTTCCGCCTGAGGCAGACAGCACATTTTCCCGGTCAAAGCCGATGATCTTCCCTTTTTTGTCGAGGACGAATGTATTCGCAAAGACACGGTCGGCGGGAATGCCGTACTCGGCGACGATGGGCACGATGAATTCCTTGAAGCCCGCCGAAATCACGTAGATGCGCTCGGCATTCGCAGTGAAGAAGGCATGGTTGCGGGAAATGGAGCGCGAGACCTTTTTGCGCAGGCGCTTCACGAGCTTGTCGATGTCGTCGGTGTGCGCGCCGAGGATCGCCAAGCGTTTGCGGAGGCCGTCGGTGAATGAAATCTGTCCTTCGATGCCTTGGTCGGTGAGCAACTTGATCTGCTGCAAGGCCTTTTCGCGGTCCTTGGCGTTCTTGAGTGTGATCTCGGCCAGTTCCTCCAGCGCCTCGACCTGTACAAATGTGCTGTCGAAATCGAAGATGTAATATTGATTCTCGGTCATTTCCCTGCGGTAAAATTTGGGGCGCAATTTAGGAAAATGCAGGGGAAGCGTTGGCTTTTTTGCGTTGCAAACTGGCCAACCGATCAATCACCGAATAGGTTCCCGGGGCGCGACCTTGGCATTGCCATGGCGCACTTGCAGGTAGTTGCCCTTGCCGATCAGGTATTTGCGGCTTGCGAATGCCCAGCACAGCAGGGCAAAAAGGAAAAAAAAAGGCAATAGGAAGACGGCGAGCAGCAATCCCAAGGCCACCAAGGTCCATTGCCACCAGTTGTCGGGCGTTTTTCGGATCATGGCGCGCAGGAAAATCCATCCGGCAAAACCCGCTCCCAGGCTCAGCAGCAACAGGAGGTTGCCGCCCCAGAGGGTCTGGCTCTCGGGGGGACTCTTGATGAAGCTGATCTCAGCGATCGGGACCGACCGATCGTAAATGGAAATGCTGCTGTCTCTGACCGCTGTGATGCGTCCCTGCACCTTTGTGGCGCTGTCTCGCAACACCACCCGCACGCGGTCACCCACGTAAAAAGTGTGTTTGATGTAGTCCTTGCCACTGCTTGTGCGCACATCCAACCCAGCCGTAGAGGATTCGGCCTCGGTCTGCGCAAGCAGCATCATCGGCAAGAGACCGCAAAGCAAAAGAAACAATTGCCGAATGTTCATTTGGGGTCGACCGGCGGCTTTGTGAGTAGTCTCCAATCTCGGTACATGCGGTAGTGCTTTTGAGAAATGGCCAAGAGCACGATCCCGATGATGAGACCCGTCGGAAAAGCCAGCGATGCCGGGATCGCGAGAATGAGGATCGCGGCATAGGCAATGATGAAAAGCGGACCAAAGCTGAACGCTGTGAGTCCAGCCAATAGCGCCGCTGCCACAAAAAGCAATAGGATGATCGTCGAGGCCAATAGGATTTTGGAGCCGGCCTTGTGCATCCTGTCTCGGCGCACCACGAGCTCCTCCACATACTTGGTCCCCACCGTGTCAGGGCCAAAGACCGCTGCACTGTCCAGCACGCCATTGAGCTTGATGCCTCGGTACACGTGGGGGCTGTTGCGGTAGCGCACCGACAGCGATGTCCCCGTCGGCACCTGCACGGTCTGCGTGCCCCCGATCGATTGGATGTACAAGCTGCCCTTGCCAGCCTCGGGTTCTGTTTGGCCCATCGCCCGCAAGCTCAGCAACATGAAAAGGCAGAGCGAGGCCAGCGCTGGTCGAGCAAAAAACTGCATGTATTTATTGAAGGTCTTCATTGCCTGCAAAAGATACAAAAATAAGTCGAATCCTTTCGATTTGGGACGCGATCTTTCCTCATCAGCAACGCTTACAAGCTGCTGGGATTACAAATGGGTGGAATTTCCATCCATCCCTTCCAAAACTTCTCTCCAGAGATTCATTTCTCCTTGCTCACACGCCACTTGAATCTAGACATCTGTAAGGGTCGGATGCGCAGGATCAAAAAGAGGATTCCTAGTGGAGCAAGGGCGATTGCAAAGGCAAACAGCGCAAAAAGAAACAGTAGGAATAGGAGCAAATCGGTCCAAGAATTGATCTCAAAATTGGTATTGATGTATCCTCGGTTGAACAAGATAAAAAACACGTAGGAAGATGCCCCCAGGATCGAGCAGACAATGCCGACAGTCCCAAAGCCTTTGTGTTTCAAAAAGATGGTTTGAATTTGTGTGATCGGATAGTGCTGACCTCCCACCACAAGCGTGCTGTCATTCACCTGCTCCACAATGCCCTTGCCTCCCGCCAGTCCCGACTCGGGTTTCATGGTCAGCCGCACCGCCTTTTCCTCTGATATCCTTGCGGTTGTTTTTCCTTGCTGGTTTTGGAGTTCCAGCACATTGGACGACTCTGGCTCTGACTGGGCGAGAACCGACGATGCCCCCGAAGCGATCATGGCCAATGCGATGATGCGTGGGCCGATGCCTCGCCTCCAATGCCTGATCAGCCTTTGTGTATTTTCCATTTTTTGCGCAGGTCAAATCGTTTGCTGCCCACCGCCACCAAAACCACACCCAGAATGATGAGCAGGGGGAATATGAAAAGCGTGAGTGCCGTGAGAATGCCGATGATGACCCGCTGCCCCGCCGAGGGATTGTCCAGCAAAAAAAGCAGCGAAACCACCCAAAACAACAAACTGATGGGTTCGGCGACCAGGCTGCCGATGAGGAGGCCCATTCCAGCGGGTTTCTTTTTGCCGCGCACATGCACGACAGCGTCCAAGTCTGCGTAGACGACTTGCCGGGCGGCGATCGTCATGCTGCTGTCTTGGATCGCCTCGATGCGACCCTTGCGCTGCATCGTGCCGCCACGTACCTGATAGTTGAGCCGGTCGCCCACATGCAGGGTGTGCTTGTGGCTGCCGTCTTGCGACTCGATCACCAAGGTCGACGATTCCGGCTGCGACTGCGCGGTCGCGAGCGAGGACGAAACCAAGACCCCACAAATTGCAAAGACCACCTGTATCCACTTTTTCATGTCCCTAATTTCACGCTTTTCCGAAAAACACGGCCAGAAATTTCGCCTAGCTGAAGTTTGCTACCAGCCGATGGCCAAGAATCCCTTGTGCATATTCCCCGAATCTATCCTAATTTCAGGCAATCATCCTATTTGATCGTCATGCGTGTCGTATTGCAAAGAGTGAGTGAAGCTCGGGTTCAGATCGAGCAAACAACCAAGGGGCAGATCGGCCATGGGCTGCTGGTGCTGCTGGGCGTGATGGCCGACGACGGCGCGGCAGACATCGATTGGCTGGTGAAAAAGATCGTGCAACTGCGGGTTTTCAGCGATGCCGACGGCAAGATGAACCTGAGCGTGGAGGATGTCGCGGGCGGCATCCTGGTCGTGTCGCAGTTCACCCTCTATGCCGATGCCAAAAAGGGAAACCGCCCGAGCTACATCCGCTCTGCGCCGCCGGCGATCTCGGTGCCGCTCTATGAGCAATTTGTCGCTACGCTCCGCGACCGCTTCACCGGCCCCGTCGCCACTGGCGAGTTTGGTGCCATGATGGAGGTCTCCCTCATCAATGACGGCCCGGTCACGATCATCCTCGATTCCCGCCAACAAGATTTTTGACATGGGCCTGCGCTTCCAACGCTTCTACCGAGCTGCCCTGGACCATGAATATTCATGGCTGCGCATCTTGCTGGTGGCGCTGGTGTTGCGGCTCGTGCTGCTGGCATGCATGGCGGGTGAGCCGCTGGTGAGCGACGGGCTGTTTTACCACCAATCGGCGATGCAGATCGTCTCGACGGGGCACTTGGATACCTATTGGCCGCCAGGGCTGCCGCTGTATGAGGCGGTCGTCGTCTGGCTGTTTGGGTCGGGTGAATGGTGGGTGCGCCTGGCGATGCTGCCTTGGTTCTTTTGGCTCTGCCGCAACCTGTACAAGATCACCTACCGCCTCCACAGCCGCGTCGCCGCCAACATTGCCTTGCTGCTCATGGCGCTTTACCCGGCGATGGTGCACCAATCGGTCGAGCCGCTCACCTACGTGCCGACCGCAGCGCTCTTGCTGGCGCTGTTTGGGCAAATGCAGTCCTATCTGGAGGAGCGCAAATCTGGCCGGCTCTGGCGAGCGGGCTTGCTTATCGGCACGCTCATCCTGTTTCGTCCATCGACGTTCATCTTTTTGCTGGCGCTGCCGCCCTTGATCCTGCTGCGCCGTCGCAAGGTCTTGCCGGGGCTGGTGATTGCCAGCTTCGCTGCCTTGGTGGTCGGGCCTTGGATCTGGGTCGTGAGCCAGCAAAACCAGCGCTTCATCCCTGTCAACGACGCCAATGCGCGCAATTTTTACCTTGGCAACAATGCTTGGACGCCGGGCTACAAGACTTGGCAGTACGGGAGCCACTGGACAGCCGACCCCAAATTGCCGGCGGGCTTTCGTGCAGAGTTGCAGGCAATCGAGGCCCTGCCGCTGGCAGATCAGGGCGCGGCCTTTTCACGGGCGGCTTGGCGCGACATCAGGGCGCGCCCGGGTGCATTTGCAGGACGCACCGCATCGCGGGTGCGCACGCTCATGGCCTTTGACACATTTGCGGGCACCCGCCTGAGCTGGTCGGGCCATCCCTGGGCGCAGTCAGGCTATGCATTGCTGGGATTGGAGGCTTTGTTTTATGTATTCATCGGGATCGGTTTCCTGGCTTTCTGGTTTTCAGAGGCCCGACGGGAATTGCC
>JANMIM010000802.1:0-1941 GCA_031375795.1 Bacteroidota bacterium | reverse complement strand
GTGTGAAATTGTATGAGATTTACGAAAACAATCTCCTTCATTTCATCGAGGTCAATCCCAGCAATTTCAGGCACTGGAGTTATTATGATTCCGAAGACGAATATTATTATGGTGACAATTCCGGCTATTTGAGCATCGATGAATATGGTGCACTGATCCATGAAGACACCATCGCGGTGCCCGCTGCAGCCGAAAACGAAAGCATCAATGTGCCGATCCATTTGGAGAAACAATTTCGCAATAAGTTCAAGGGAATTTTTGCGCTCGAGATCTCAGACCTCGACGGCGACGGTTGGCACCAAGACTACAAGATCATCTCGCTTTCAGACTTGGGGATCATCGCCAAGTGGGACAAAAACGACATGATTGTTTTTGTCAATTACCTCTCCACGGCCACACCCGCGGCGGGGGCACAGGTACAACTCATTTCCTCCACCAACCAAGCCTACCTCACGGGGACGACAGACGGCTCGGGCGTGATCAGGTTCAAGGATGTGGGCGAGGAATGGAGCGGGCGCACCTTTGTGCCACGCCTGCTGACCGTGCAGACCGCGAGCGACTTCCAATTCTTGGATTTTAACCGCACGGAGATCGACCGCGACCGCTTTGACATCGAGGGCAAGAGCCGGGAAAATTACGATGTGTTTTGTTACGGGGACCGCAACCTCTACCGCCCGGGAGACACGATGTATTTCAGTGCCATCGTTCGCAATTGGGATTTGAGCACCCCAAGGGGCCTGCCCGTCACCATCAAGATCAAAAGCCCCGAGGGCAACACCCTCGGGGAAATCCAGAAAAACACCAACAATTCCGGCGCGGTCGAAATGCAATTTCCCATCCGTCTTGGTGCACGCACCGGCACATATTATGTCGACTTGGTCACGGGACTGGACGAACATTACACCGCCTACGAGTTTCAGGTAGAGGATTTTGTGCCCGACAAAATCAAGGTGCAGCTCGCGGCCGAGAAAGCGAGCGGCAAGCCCGGCGACACATTGCGATTTCCCATGGAGGCGGCCTATTATTTTGGATCCCCCTGCGACGGCCACGATTATGAGATGCGTTACAAATTCATCTATGTCGACTATCGCTCCAAGCAATTCCCGGCCTTTGATTTCAGCGAAGAGGACATCGCCGGCCAATATGAATGGGACGAAGACGCTGGCGTCCTCGACGAATCTGGCCGCGACACGGCGGTCTATATTGTGCCCGACGAAATCCGGGGCACGGGCATCTTGACGGGGGCCGCGACAGCCAGGGTCTGGGACAATACCGGCCATACCGTGAGCGCCTCCAAGACATTCTCGATCTCGTCGCGCAACCATTACCTGGGATTGCGGGAGCATGGCCGCTATTTTAATACCAACGAAACCTACAACCTGGAGTACGTGGCCGTGAACTATGCCGACCAAGCTGCCAAGGGCCTGAAAATGGAGGTGAAATTGGTGCGCTTTGACTGGAAGCGTGCCATGCGCCAGGAAAACAACGGGTTTTATTATGTCTCGGAGAGCGAGTCGATCGAGTTGCAACGCGATACGATCACGCAGCGCGGTGACCTGAACCGGTTCAGCATGCTGCTCAAGGATGCAGGCAACTATGAACTCACGATCACCATGCTCGACGGCAGTGGCAGCAAACGCACGCAGTTCAGCGCCTACGGCAAGTCTGCCGCCACGGCGAGTTCCTTTGGGGTGACCCGCGAGGGCACGGTGGCCATCGCCTTTGACAAGCCGAGCTACACGGTCGGCGACAAGGCCCGCGTCCTGCTCACCGCACCCTTCTCGGGCCGCATGCTCGTGACGCTGGAGCGCGACAAGGTCTTCGAATACCGCTACGTCGATATGCAAAACAATGCCGCCGAGGTCGTATTCACCATCACCGATCCCGAGGTGCCCAATGTCTGGGTCTCGGCGACGCTCTTCAGGCCGCAGAAAAACAAGG
>JANMIM010000797.1:0-2094 GCA_031375795.1 Bacteroidota bacterium | reverse complement strand
AGGTATTGGTAGGCGGCCTCGGTGTCTGCATCCACGCCTTTTTCACTCAAGGGCCCGGTGCTCTTGCCAAAGCCGCGGTAATCAAAAATGAAAAAATCAAAGCCCCGCGCGAGAAAGGCCGTTCGGCGATGGAGGTAATTTTGAAGATTGCCGCCATTGCCATGCACAAACAGCACGACACCACGGCTGCCGCTGTCTAGTTTGAAGTGCAACGCGTTGATTTGGCCGTCTATCGCTGAGGGGAAATTGACCTCCTCCACGGACTTTTCCAGCGGCGATCCATCCGCGAGGCTCAGGTCCCATCGGGCATCGGCCGAGACGACGGTGGGCCTGAACACGAGCTTTTCCTGAAAGACATACATCAAGACGCAAATCGTCACGTAAAGCAGGGCGGCGCCGATGCCCAGCCTTTTCAACCATTTTTTCCAGCCTTGCTTAGATGCCATCGGTTTTTTGTTCTTGGAGGTTGCGGAGGAAATTCACGACAGGGTCGGCAGACGGTAGCCGGCCGAAGCGACCGATGAGGGTGTCCAAGTCCATCGCATTCCACTTGGTACTGTACAGCAACATGACCTCTTGGTCGGGATTGGCCTGAATATAGCCGAGGTAGCAGGCGGGATTGCCCATGGCCACGTAGGACAGTTCCTCCGAGAAGAACTCGCTGATCTCTGGATCTGCCTTGAAGATGCCCCTCCAACGCAGCAGATAGTAGATTCCCTCGGAGATCGTGTCTTCCTCGATGCGGCTGCGCAGGGATTCCACCCAGAGCAGTCGCGGCTCATCTGGGCGGTGACGCTGGTCCAGGTAGTTGCAGTCTTCGTTGTTTTTGCGCTGGTTATGGCTCAGCGGATCCAAGCTCGACTGGAGGAGTGGCTTGCAGATTTCCCAAGGCTCCCCATTCATCAACACCGAATCCATGCGCGTCAACGTCCCAAAGAGGCTGTCCAATTCCCCGCAGACCTGATTTCCCAAGCTAGGTGCTTGGGGTGCAGGTTCCTGTCGACAGGCCGCCGAGGAGAGGCAGAGGATCAAGACCGCCCACTTGAAATTGCGCATAGGCTCAAAAATAAGCAATTGCAGCCATCCTACAGCATTCTTCGCGAGGATACCGCAATCACTTGAATCCGATGCGCTTACGTTGGTTTTGGGTAATGTGGTCGATGGCCAGGCGGTAGCTGTCCTTGCCAAATCCGGCGATCACACCATTGCAGGCCGCCGAGAGGACAGACTTGCGCCTGAACTCCTCGCGGTGGTAGATGTTGCTGAGGTGTACCTCCACCTTGATCATCTGCGGGATGAGCAAGGCGTCGTGGATGGCGAGGCTGTAATGGGTGTAGGCGCCGGCGTTGATGACGAGCCCCTCGTATTTCTCGTCGGCTGCCTGCTGGATGCGTGTCACGATTTCTCCCTCGACATTGGATTGAAAATAGTCAAGCTCCACGTCGGGAAAGCGCTCCTTGAGCTGCTCCAGGATCTTCTCAAAGCTCTCGGTGCCGTAAAAAAGCTCCTCTCGACGACCCAGCATGTTGAGGTTGGCGCCGTTGATGATCAATATTTTCATGCGATGTGCGGTAGAATTGCTGCAAAATGAGACGGCGGCTGTCCACACGTGGAAAACGCTGGCCCCGACTTGCGTAAAATTACAAAAATCTTGCGAGCAGGATGAGTTGGAAAGTGTACTTGCGTGAGCACAAGGATTACTTGCGCATCGAGAAGGGGGCATCAGGCAATACGACCGAGGGCTATCTGCATGACGTGGAGCGCTACCATCAGTACATGGAGGGCCGGGGAATCGTGGACGTGAACCGCATCGGCCTGGCCGAGATCCGTGAGTTTTTGAATTTCTTGGTGTACGATGGCTTCCTGAATGAGCGCTCCCTGGCCCGCAACATCGCATCGATCAGGTCATTCCACAAATTTCTCCTCCAAGAGGATCATTGCGACCAGGATCCGACAGAGTTGATCGACATTCCCAAGTTTGCACAGAAGCTCCCGGTCTTCCTCACGATCGAGGAGGTGGACCGCATTTTTCAAGCGACAGACATGATTAGCAGCCTCGGCCTGCGCAACCGCGCGATCTTGGAGCTGCTCTAT
>JANMIM010000759.1:0-2315 GCA_031375795.1 Bacteroidota bacterium | reverse complement strand
GTGGTTCTCGTCACCGACGGGGCTGATGTAGTTGACCTTGGCCTGAAAGGTCTTGCCGGGCAATGCCTCTGAGATGACAGAGGCCGTCTGCTGCTCGCCAATGCGGTAGATGTGCTTTTCATTCACATACACAGCCACCTTGAGGCTGCTCACATCCACGATGCGGGCGATCATCATTCCCGGGTTGGCAAATTCGCCTGCCTCCATGTTCTTGATGGTGACCATGCCGCTGATGGGGGCCACGATGCTGTTGTCGACCAGGCGCTGCTTCAACTGCTCGATTTGGATCTTGGTGTTGGCGAGGTTGTACTCGAGGTCCTTGAGGTTGGTCTCTGGGGCGGCGTTTCCTTGCACCAGCGTGCGCACGCGCTCCAGGTCGGTGGTGAGCTTGGCCTCGGTGAGTTCCATGGACTTGAGTTGGAGCTTGGTCTGCTCGCCGTCGATGCTGCCGAGCACCTGGCCCTTGCGCACCCACTGGCCCTTGGAGACATTGAGGGTCTTGATCACACCGGGGGCACTCACCGATATGTCGGCATCGGCGGCACTCTCCACGATGCCCGAGAAACTCATGGCACCTTGGAATTCACCCATGGTCACCTTCTCTGCAGCCACGGTGACCGGGATCTTGGAGCGATCGACCGTCTTGTTTTTCTCGTCGATCTTCTTCTTGTTGTTGGCCAGCACGATGCCGATGGTCGTGAAGACGGCCGCCAATCCTAGTATGATATAAATAGCCTTTTTCATCGCGATAAGGTTGAGGGATTATTATTGTTGAAGCAAGAAATTGGACAATGTGCCTTGCGCCTTTTCAAATTCGAGGCGGGCGGTGATCACGCGCAGCAGGGCGGTGATGTAATTGGTCTGCGCCTCCTTGTGGGCATAGTCGGCATTGAGGTAGTCGCTGAGGGTGGCCACGCCCTGCTCCATCTGGAGCTGGGTCACATCGAGGACCTCCTTGGCGAGCTCCATGTTCTTGCGCACGCCGTCGATGCTGGTTTGGGCGCTCACCCATTGCATCTCTGCATTTTGTTGCTGCATCTCCACATTGGCCTTGCTCATCTTGAGGTTTTCGTTGGCCGAGTACAATGCGAGCTGATTTTGCTTGACCATGGCTGGGGTCTTGAAGCTGTTCCAGATCGGGATCCTCAGGCTCAAGCCCAGCGAGGCATAGCCATACCATTTGCTGAACGACTTGCCAAATTCATTGCCGAATGCTTGTGCACCTGTGCGGGCATAGATGCCGAGCGAGGGAATGTACATCGCCCTGCTGCGACGCAGTTGGATCTCTTGGATCTCGATGCCTTTTTCCTGGATCCGCAGGTCGAGTACCTTGCCGGGGCCCCCGACTGTGCTCGGCGTCGTGCTCAGCGCCTCCTCGCGGTTCCAGCCGCCATCGACCACGGTCATCGGGTTGTCGAGCGGCATGCCGATGGCGTTTTTGAGGCGGTTGTAGGCCATCTCGATCTCATTTTCCATCACCTTTTGCTGGATCTTCAAGTTCGTGAGGCCCACGTTTACCCGGTCGTAGTCCATCTTGCGGGCGACGCCCTTGTCCACCTGGAGCTTGATCACGTCGGCGATTTTCTCAAACTTGGCGATGTTCTCGCCTAGCAGGCGGCTCTGCTCCATGTAGATCTGGATCTGGTAATAGGACATTGCCGCGCCGTACATGAGCATCTGCTCATTTTTTTCCTTGGTGATCACGGCAATGTCTCCGTATGGATCGAGGATCTTGAGTCCCAGGAGCATGCTGCGGTCATAGACGACCTGGTCGAGTTGCACGGCACCGTTGGTGACATATTGATTGCCAAACTGCACCTTGATTTCTTGCGGGCTGAATGTGCCGGCGGGAATGATGGTCGTCGGGCGCACCAAGTTGTCGTCAAATGACACCGAGCCATTCACTTGCGGCAGGTAGCCTGCCAGGCCCTCCCGTACTTTTTGCTTGGCGGCCGCGATGTCATTGTTGGCCACCACTTGCATGCTGTGGTGCTTGAGGCCATAGTCGATGCATTCCTTGAGGCTCATCGGCGATTGCGCCCACGAGCTGCCGCCTAGCAGCAGGACCCCAAGGAGGGTCAGCATCCATTTTTTACGCTTTGATGTTGGAAACATATCTCGAATTGAATTGCAATCTGCCACTCGGCGAGTGGCTTGGGGTTGATGTGAAGCGGGGTTCATGCGCGGTTGGCTTTCCATTTCTCGATGAGGAGTGGTATCTCCGAGTTGATGAATCCCATGAAATCTATCAGTTCGGCGAGGTGCCGGTTGAATTCTTCGGTGTCTTGCGTGCGTTGCTTGTGCACTTCCTTGAG
>JANMIM010000721.1:0-1489 GCA_031375795.1 Bacteroidota bacterium | reverse complement strand
TGAGAAAATCCCCTGGCATTTGATTTCCATCCCTAATTGTTGATTGAAATGAAGAACATGATCGAAAAAATGCTCGATAACAACCGCGAATGGGTTGCAGAGCAATTGGCACATGACCCTGAGTATTTTCAACGCATGGCGCTCGGGCAATCGCCGAGCATTTTGTGGATCGGCTGCGCCGACAGCCGCGTGCCGCCCAACGAGATCACCAAGACCAGCTTGGGTGACATCTTTGTGCACCGCAACGTCGCCAACCTCGTCGTGCAGACAGATATGAATATGCTCAGCGTATTGCAATATGCGGTCGAGGTGCTCAAGGTGAGCCATGTGATTGTCTGTGGGCACTATGGTTGCGGGGGCGTGCTCGCCGCGATGGGCAGCCATCAGTATGGCCTCATCGACAACTGGTTGCGCACCATCAAGGACACCCAGAACTATTACTGGCAGCAGCTCAAGGACTTGGACGAGGAGGCCCGTGGCCGACGGATGGTCGAGCTGAATGTGATCGAGCAGATCCACAACCTCGGCAAAACCAACATCATCCAAAATGCCTGGAAGACCACCGGCAAACCGAGCATCCATGGCTGGGCCTATGACTTGGGTACGGGCTTGGTCAAATCGCTCACGAGCAGCATAGGCGACGAGGAAGCGCTCAAGGAAACCTGTAAATTTGAAATGGGCATCATCGGGCACTGAGCGAAGAGCTCACCGTGGCGCAAAATCCATGCAGCAGCGATGCGGCATGGATTTTGTGCGTGCGATCTTCAAAATTCGTTAACTTTAGATCCAGTACATCTTCTTATTCATCCAACGACACACAGTATGCAAAAGTTCATCCTCACGCTCGCCGCCATCCTCGCATTTGCAGGCCTCCAAGCCCAAAGCATCACCAATAGCAGCTATGGCTCCAAGGGCTATATCAAAAGCGACGGCACGATCCAAAACAGCAGCTATTCGACCAAAGGCCATATCAAGAGCGATGGCACAATTCAAAATGCGAGTTACAGCACCATCGGCTACATCAAGTCAGACGGCACGATTCAAAATTCAAGCTACTCCACGGTCGGGCATGTGAAAAGCGACGGCACCGTACAAAACAGCAGCTACAGCACGATCGGCCACATCAAAGACGACGGAACCGTGCAAGATGCGAGCTATAGCACCATCGGCCACGCCAGCGGCGTGAAGCGGGAATGGGCTGCGGTCGTGTTTTTCTTTTTCAAGTTTGACTGAGGACAATCGACTAAGACTGCTACGAGGGCCTGCCACAATTGCGCATTGCCTTCGCAATCAATAGTCCACGCGATCGGTTTTGGCATCCCAGAGCCGGAATGCCTCCAAGCCTTGCGACTGCCCGACCTGCTCAAATGGAATCTTGCGCGCCGCGAAATCCAGTTCGATTTCGTCATAGATGAATTGATCGTCAAAGCCTGAGGCCGCTGCATCGGCCTTGGTGCAGGCAAAATACACCCGGTCGGGCCGCGCCCAG
>JANMIM010000682.1:0-10160 GCA_031375795.1 Bacteroidota bacterium | reverse complement strand
TGGCATGCTCACCAACTTCGCGACGGTACGCAAGTCCATCAAGAAGATGAGCACCATCGAGAAGATGGAAACCGACGGCACCTTTGAGCGCCTCTCCAAGAAGGAAAGGTTGATGAAGAGCCGCGAGAAAGCCAAGTTGGAGAAATTCTTCAAGGGTATCTCTACCCTCAACAGGCTGCCATCCGCCATTTTCATCGTCGACATCAAGAAGGAGCACATTGCAGTTTCCGAAGCCAAGAAACTCAACATCCCTACCTTCGCGATGGTGGATACCAATAGCAACCCTAACCACGTTGACTTCCCGATCCCCGCAAACGACGACGCTGCAAAATCAATCCAACTCATCGTGCGTGCCGTGTGCGATGCCATCAACGATGGCCTCGACGAGCGCAAGAAGAAGAAGGAAGAAGACCGCATCCACGAGGAATCTGACCGTCAAAAGGTCGCCGAAGACGACGGCGAAGACGACTGATCCTAGTCCCCAAGATATTGAGAAGGCGAGCCATTGGTTCGCCTTTTCTTTTCCACGGAATCAGAGTTTACAGAATTACCAGAATTTGCAGAATGGTTGATTGCTTTTGCGCATTTCATCCATTCTGGTCTGGCCAGGTACATTCGGCCCACTAAGCACTGCCCAGCCCATTCAACAGTCAGTGGGATTGCCGGCCCGTTGCGCGAGGACACGGCGCACGTAACTAGCGTGCTGCAAATTCAGCCGCCAGAATTCAACACCAAGCACTGTTCTGTGAATTCTGCAAATTCTGCTCTATTTTTGAAGTCTTATGTCGAAACAAAAACCCACGATTCCGCAAGGAACACGCGATTTTGGCCCAGCAGAAATGATCGGCCGAGAATTTATCTTCGATACCCTGCGCCGTGTCTTCAAGCGCCACGGCTATCAGCCGCTGGAAACACCCTGCATCGAGCAACTCGACGTCCTCACCGGCAAGTATGGCGAGGAAGGCGACCGCTTGATCTTCAAGATCGTCAACTCTGGCGACTACCTCGACAAGCCGCTCAAAGCCAACTTTGACTTTCAGCAGACGGGGGCTTCGCTCAAATTGCTGCCGCTCATCAGCGAAAAAGCCTTGCGCTACGACCTCACCGTGCCCTTTGCACGCTACGTGGTCATGAACCAGCACCAGCTCACATTCCCCTTCAAACGCTACCAGATCCAGCCCGTCTGGCGCGCCGACCGTCCGCAAAAAGGCCGGTACCGCGAGTTTTACCAATGCGATGTGGACGTCGTCGGCTCCAATGGCCTCCTCAACGAGCTGGAACTCGTGCGCATCTGCCACGCGGGTTTCCAAGAACTCGGCCTGGAAGGCGTGACCTTGCGCCTCAACAACCGCAAATTGCTGGAGGGGATCGCGACCCACTTTGGCGCCGCGGACCGCTTTGTGGAATTCATCACGATCCTGGACAAGATGGACAAGATCGGCGAAGATGGCGTCTTCAAGGAATGGGCGGAAAAAGGCTTCGAGGTGGATGCGGATGGATTTGCGCAGCTGAAGGCGATCTCTGCATTGCCGACCCAACAAGCATTGCCGCAATTGCGCGCATTGCTTGCCGGTGGTGACAATGCGATTGGGACCAAGGGCCTGGAAGAACTCGAGACCTTGTTTGACTGGATCGCCATCCGCCCGCCGCAAAGCATCACGATTGCGCACGATATTTTCCTGGCGCGTGGCCTGGGCTATTACACGGGCACCATCTTCGAGGCTGGCACCCACGACTTCAGAGGCAGCATCCTTGGCGGCGGTCGGTACGACAACCTCACGGGCGTCTTTGGCCTGCCGGGCCTCTCTGGGGTGGGGATTTCCTTTGGCGCCGACAGGATCTATGACATCCTGAAAGACCGCGGGGTCTTTGAAAAGCTGAAAAAAGTGGGCCAAAAGGTCCTCTTCATCAACTTTGGCGGCGCAGCCGAGCGCAAATCGGTCGAGCTCTGGATGCAACTGATGGCCGAGGGCATTGCCTCGGAGGTCTATCCCGAATCCGCCAAGGCCGCCAAGCAGTTCAAATATGCCGATCAGGCGGGATTTGAGCACGTGGTGGTGATCGGGGAACAAGAATTGCAATCGGGGGAATGCAATGTCAAGTCCATGTCCACGGGCTTGCAGCAAAGCTTGCCCTTCGATTCCCTGGTCGATCACCTACGGACGTTGATCGATATCCCTGCATAAATTACCTGCCACCCCCCTCCCATGAGCGATCATTTGCATTTTTTGCTTTCAGATACCCAGATTTCGCTGGCCGAATTCGGGCGATTGGCCTCAGATCCCGCGATCAAGGTAGGGCTGTCTGAGGAGTCGGTTTCGGCCATCGATCGGTGCCGTCGCTTCCTCGACCAAAAAATGCTCGGAAACGACGATGCGATCTATGGCATCAACACCGGCTTTGGCGACCTGCGCGACAAGCGGGTGGGAAGCGATCACTTGGAGGAGCTGCAATACAACCTCATGCGTTCCCACGCCTGCGGTGCGGGCGCGGAGGTGCCTGCCGACGTCGTGCGGCTCATGCTCCTGCTCAAGGCGCGCTCGCTCGCCTACGGGCACTCTGGCGTGCAGGTCGCGACGGTGCGACGCCTGCTCGATTTCTACAACGAGGGCATCTTGCCGGTCGTGTACACACAAGGATCGCTCGGCGCCTCGGGCGATTTGGCGCCACTGGCCCACCTGTGCCTGCCATTGATCGGCGAGGGTGAGGTGTTGCTCGATGGCACGCGCATGCCTGCCAAGGAAATGCTGCACCGCAAGGGCTGGACGACCTTGCGCCTCCAGAGCAAGGAGGGGCTCGCCTTGCTCAATGGCACGCAATTCATGCTCGCCTACGGCTTGCACATGCTCCTGCGCGCTGAGCGCATCGCCGATGTCGCCGATCAATTGGCGGCGCTGAGCCTGGATGCCTACGAGGGGCGCATCGACCCATTCCATCCACGGCTCCATGAGATCAGGCCGCATGCGGGGCAAATGAAAGTCGCCGCCCATGTACGGTCGGCTTTGCAAGGGTCTGAGCTCATCCATCTGCCCAAAAGCGACGTGCAGGACCCTTATTCCTTTCGCTGTGTGCCCCAAGTGCATGGCGCGAGCCGCGATGCGCTTGGATTTTGCGCACAGACCCTGCTCACCGAGGCCAATAGCACGACCGACAACCCCAATATCTTTGTGGATGAGGACCTCATCCTCAGCGGCGGCAATTTCCACGGCCAGCCCCTGGCCATCGCCCTGGACTTGATGGCGATCGCCTTGGCGGAGCTGGGTTCGATCTCCGAGCGCCGCGTGTACCTGCTGCAAGCTGGCAAACGTGGCCTGCCCCCCTTCTTGAGTGTGAATCCGGGCCTGGAATCGGGCCTCATGATCGCCCAATACACCGCAGCCTCCATCGCCAGCCAAAACAAACAGCTTTGTTCGCCAGCCGTGGTGGACAGCATCCCAAGCTCCAATGGCCAAGAAGACCACGTGAGCATGGGTGCCAATGCGGCGGTGAAATGCCTGCAAGTCTTGGAAAACATCACGACCTTGCTGGGGATCGAATTGCTGCATGCCTCGCAAGCGATGTGGTTCAGAGAACCGTCCAAGACGAGTCCGTTGCTGGAAAAAGTGCTGGCAGATTTCCGGGTGCAGGTGCCATTGTTGCAAAAAGACCGCATGCTGCAGCCCGATATTGCTGCTGCACGCCGCTTCATCGCAGCCTGGATTCCCGTTCAGGCTTGATACTCGACCACTCATCCTCAAAAATCTACCGCTTGAGTAGAACTGTGTACGATTCCTCAAATCTGATTGCATCTTTGGATTACAAGAGCAAGGATTAGGGGACTCCCACATGTGGTTGAGGCCCCTAATTTATTTTACCAGAATTAGCGGAATTTGCGGAATTTTCAGAATTCACTTTTGGGGTGAATTCGTTGCGCTGGGTTTGGGTTTCTTTGGGGAGGGTGAACTTGCATTTGTGAAAGATCATTTGGTTTGGGTTAATTTGGTTGGGCTGGCGTTCGTGCTTTTTTGGAAAATCGTTTTCATCACAACTACTTTTCTCTATTTTTGCGTTGATGAAACTCGAAGAGGAACTCAAGAGCAAGGGCTTTGCGAACGAGGAAGCTAAGGCAGCCATCAATGTGATGTTTACTGCGAGTTGGCTGCACAGTCGCATATCGGCGCATTTGAAGCCTTATGGGTTGTCACACGAGCAATTTAATGTGTTGCGCATCCTCCTGGGACAGCATCCCAATGCCGTGGCCCAAAAGGACATCTTGCACCGCATGATCGACCGCAGCAGCAATCTGACGCGTATTTTGAGCAAACTGAGCGCCAAAAACATGGTGACGATCTGCAAAGCCGATGATGATCGCCGCGAATACCGGATCCGCCTGACGCCAGAGGCCTTGGTCCTGCAAGAGACCATCAGCCGAGCGTTCTTGCAGGCATCAGAAACCTTCCATGGCCTGTCGATGTCGGAGGCCTTTCACCTCAACGCATTGCTCGACAAGATGCGAGACGTACCCTGATCAAACTTTTTTTTGAAACATTAGTTGTATAGAAAACTATTAACCCTTTCTTTTACTCTGAAATAAGAATCGATGAAACTACTCGAATCATACTCCCTCAAGGGCTTGCAACTGCAAAACCGCATGGCGATGGCCCCCATGACACGCAGCCGCGCCACTGCCGACGGACTCGTTGGCGAGATGCAGGTCACGTATTATGTACAGCGGGCAAGCGCAGCCCTGCTCATCAGCGAGGGGATCAACATCTCCCCGCAAGCGGTCGGCAGTCCGTTGACACCTGGCATTTGGAACGATGCCCAAGTGCAGGGATGGCGCAAAGTCACCGATGCCGTGCATGCTGCGGGCGGCAAGATCTATGCACAACTCTGGCATACCGGTCGGGTCGGCCATTCCCTTGTGCGTGGCGGCGAATTGCCGGTCGCACCCTCGGCCATCGCGATCAGCGGTCAGCAACACTTCACCTCGCAAGGCCCCATGGACTATGAAACGCCGCGGGCACTCAGCACCGCCGAAGTGAAGCAGGTGGTCCAGGATTACCACCAAGCAGCTGTGAATTCCCAAAAAGCCGGCTTTGATGGCGTGGAATTGCACTCAGCATTCGGCTATTTGCCCAATCAGTTCCTAGTCGACAGCGCCAATCACCGCACAGACGAGTATGGCGGCAGCATCGAAAACCGCAGCCGCTTCGTGCTCGAAGTGATGCGTGCCTTGCGCGAGGTCTTCGCCAATGGTCAGGTCGGCATCAAGCTCTCCCCGACGATTCCCTACAACAACATGGTCGACAGCGATCCCAAGGCCCTATTCAGCTATCTCATCGCGGAACTCGACAAGATGGACCTTGCCTACCTTCACCTCATGGGCTCCCTGTTCCCCATTGATGCATTCCCGCATTGGCCCAAAGACGTGCTCGGCACATTTGGCCCGCTGTTTCACGGCACCATCATGGCCAATGGCGGCTATCAGCGCGACAAGGCAGAGGCCGTCATCGAGGCGGGCCAGGCCCAAATGGTCTCCTTTGGGAATGCCTTCTTGTCCAATCCTGACCTCCCTGCGCGCTTCTCACAAGACGCGCCCCTGAATGCAACCGATCGGGCCACGATGTATGGAGGCGGGGCCGCAGGCTACATTGATTACCCCACGCTGGCGCAACTCGCTCATTAACAGCAATTTCATTCTGCAACGATTTTCAAAAAAGTAAACATCATGAGTCCGAAAGTAAAAAAAATCATTGGCTGGGTGCTCGTAGGAATGTTGACGCTGATGGCCATCGGTAGCGCATTTGGCAAATTCACCGTCGATCCGAGTACGGAAATGGGCAAACAATTTGTGGAGCTGGGCGTCTATGACAACCGTTTCCTGATCGGAGGAATCGAGATTTTTTGCGCGATTATGCTGCTGATCCCACGCACGTCCACGATCGGCGTGGTGCTGAGCGCGGGCTACTGGGGTGGGGCGATGGCGACGCACCTCACGCGTGGCGAGGGTCCTGGCGCTGTGTTGGTCTTCCTTGTGCTCCTTGGTTTCATCGCACTGTTGCGCAATCCCGAGTTGTTTCCACGCATCATGGGCAAGGATGTGCCTTCTTGATCTTGCAAGTCATGCCCTATTGCAAAAGCGCCACGGGATGTCCCGTGGCGCTTTTGTATTTACAGTGGAGCAAGCTCATTTTAATTCCTTCAAGGCTGTCTCGGCCTGCGGCTTGTACTTGCCGCCGCGATCGATCACCGTTTGGAGCTGCTTCTTGGCTTTGCTGCCTTCCTTGAGTTGCAGGTAGGCGAGGGCCTTGTACCACTCGGCGTCTTTGATGTGGCTGTTGCCGGGCACGGCGAGGATGCGCTCGATGTGAAACAAGGCTGCATTTGGTTGCGAAATGCGCAGATAGGCGTCGGCCGCAAAAATGTGTGCATCCAAGTTGCTGGGTGTGAGCTCCGTGGCGCGGCGCAAGTCCCTTGCCGCCTCCTTGTATTCGCCGTTGCGGTAGGCGATCAGGCCATCCTCGTAGCTCTTGTCAGCGGCAGGTGCTACGTTTTTCTCTGCGATGGACTTGGGTTGTGCGGCTGCGGTGCGGCCCACGATGTCCTTGGTTTTTCCCTTGCTTACCTTGGGTTGGATGCCATTGACCGATCTGACCTCGCTCTCGCCCGTGCTTGACAGTGTGACGACGCCCGTGCTCGTAACTGCATCTGTTTTTGTTTCGACCCCTCCGAAATCATCAGCATCGCCATCGTCGAGTGCCAACCGCTCGTTTTTGGCATCAAGTTCCATGGCACTCTCTTCTGCCGACTCCTTGCGAACGTCTTTGCCAGTGGCGACGTTGTTGGGTTTTGCCGTAGCAAAGGTCGGGCTCGCCGTGGGAGCCGCGTTGTAGAACTGCGTAGCCCCGTCGCCTTTGATCGACTCCTTGCCTGTCGACAAACTGGGGGCAGTTTTTTTGGCGGGCTCGAATTTCAGCATGTTTTTCCCACCGTCGCTTCCTGGTCCGCCATTGGATTTTGCCATCGCCGATCCTGAATTTACCCCGCTCAAAGGGCTTGGAGTCGGCGTTGGGGTAGGATTCGGCTTTGGTGTAGGAGCCAATATGTCCACGGAACCCGTTTTTGCACGGGCGTCTCCCGCTTCGTCTTCGGCAGGCAGGACGGTTTTGATCCCCTCTGCATTTTCTTTGGAGGGCAGCTCTGCCATGGCAAAGCCACTGTCTTGGATCGGACCGGGAGTGCTGAGTGGAGGTGTATCTCCCATGGCCTGGGCAAATGTCTTGTCCATTTCCTGGTCCGTGGGGCCTCTTAAGGTGAAGAAACCCACCGCCACGAGCAATACAATGGAGGCAGCGCTGGCAATCCAGAAGATTGCGCCCCTGCGTTTGCGTCTTTCGCGCTCTTGTACCAAGGTCCAGGCGCGGTCTGAAACTTCCTCGGCCCCGGCAGCGATTTCGGCAGGCGTGTTTTCGCTCAGGGACTCAAAGGTCATCGCACACAGCTCGCAATTGAGGAGGTGGCGCTCCACGCCATGCTTGTCTTGACCCGCAAGCTTGCCTTGCTGGTAAGCAGCCATCTGCTCCACCGTGAGGCAGTCCTCCTCCTCAGCGGAGAAGATGTTGGCGATATGTGGGTCTTTACGCATTGCCTTCTGTGAGGCGGATCTTGAGGTTCCGCTTTCCGTTTTGAATAAAACTCTTGACCTGGTTGAAATTGTAACCCGTGAGCGAGGCCACTTCGTCATACGACTTGCCTTGCAGGAAAAACAACTCCAAGCAGGTTTTCTGCTCCTCGTTGAGGCCACCTAGCGCGAGCTCGAGCCTTTGCAGCTCGACTTCCTTTTCGGTGGCTTCGACTTCAGGGTGCAAGTCTTGGACCGATTCCATAACCGCCATCTCATTTTTCTTGAATTCCTCGGCGCGGTTGTCTTGGGACTTGTTCTTGCGGATGCGCATCAGGCAAAAGTTGGAAGTGGCCCTGGCCAACCAACTCTTGAAGGTCTGGATGTCGTACTTCTTGAGCTCGACGAGCAAGTACTCAAAGACTTCCATTGCGGCATCCTTGGCATCGTCCTCGTCCTTGAAATACTTGCGGCAGATGGCATAGATCGGGATCGAATACCGCTCAAACAACACACCCACAAAGGTACTGTCACCCGAATCCCTGTAATTGGAAATCAGGTCCACATCTGCCAAGCCCTCTCGGCTTTTGTTGTGCCTTTGAAACAGCATGTATGAAAGGGCACGGGCCCCAGGTGGTAAAATTAACTAATTTTTGGTGGGGTTTATTGTATTGAGGTACGGCTTTGGGGGCTAATGCTGGGATTGGTCTTCAAAGTCGATGGTCTGGGTGCTGGGGTAACGAAATGAAAAAACGGTCTGATCTTCGACATTGGTGATCGCAAAATCAAGACGGGAGATAATGTCCATCCCTATGAGGACCTCATGAGATGCCAAGGAAGTCGCCCCGGTGACCTTGACACCGTCAAATTTTATACCTTCTCCCACGACAATATCGACTTCATAAACGGGTCTTACCTCAATCCCATGAAAGCCTTGAACTTCGATCATGCCTATCGGCGTCAAGTGCAAAGCCTCGACCACAGTCTGAGCTATCATCGAATTCGTAGCACCATTGTCCCAGAGCCCACTGCACCCGCAGTGTCCAGATTCACCCAAGGCCGATACGAGTGCACGCGACGCCAGAAAAGGTGCCCGATTGGGGAACTTTCGTGTAAATGCTTTTCCCATAATTGTAGCTTCAGAGAGAGAAACGAAATGGTAGCCTTACCGTGTAATCGCCCGGTCCAGGCGAACAGCGCTGGATCAAATATGTACCTGGCACGAAGTTCATTCCTCCAAATTTGCTGGCCTCAGCATTCGATTCGAATGCTCCCGCAACTAATTTTTCGTGCAATACAAGGTATTTACCATTATACTTCGCCACGAGTTCGGATTGGTGTGCCTTATAGTTTTCAAACTCCGCCACCAATAATTGCCACTGCTGCTCGGGAATCCCAAACACTTCATTCACTTTCATATCCACATGCAATTAACAGTAGCAAATATACACGTAAAGACTCAATTTGCTACCGTGATGTAGAAAAAAAAACTTTCCCCTAACTTTCGCTCATAAAATCTCGTTCATGCAACACACTCGCAAGAACTTCCTACGTCTCTCCATGCTCGGCCTCGGGGTCGTCGCCACGGGCTGCGTCTCAGGCGCATCCAAAGGCGAGGAATCTGAAAAAAAGCAGGAACCTGCCTTGCCGGTATTCAATGCCGCCAAGGCACCGATCGTGCTCTCGACCTGGAACCACGGCCTTGCTGCGAATGCAGGGGCTTGGGAAATCCTCGGCAAGGGCGGCGCGGCACTCGACGCCGTCGAGCGCGGCGTCATGGTCACTGAGAGCGATGCCAAGAACAGAAGCGTGGGCCTCGCCGGCATGCCGGACCGCGACGGGCACACGACGCTCGACGCCTGCATCATGGACCACGAGAGCCGCTGCGGCGCCGTGGCATTCCTGGAAAATATCGAGCACCCGATCGCCGTCGCGCGCCGCGTCATGGAAGACACGCCCCACGTGATGCTCGTGGGCGAGGGCGCCTACCAGTTTGCCATTGAAAAGGGATTCCCCCGCCGCGAATTCCTCACCGAAGAGAGCCGCGCCGAGGTGCTGGCAGCCTACCAAAAGTGGCTGGAAACCAGCCAATACAAGCCCATCATCAACCGTGAAAACCACGATACGATCGGCCTCATCGCCATGGACGCGCAGGGCAACCTGAGCGGAGCCTGCACGACGAGTGGCATGGCGTTCAAATTGCATGGCCGCGTCGGCGACTCGCCCATCATCGGGGCGGGCTTGTTTGTGGACAATGAAATTGGCGCAGCGACCGCCACCGGCATGGGCGAGGCGGTGATCCGCATCGCGGGCAGCCACACGGTCGTCGAGCTGATGCGGCAAGGCTACACGCCCGAGGAGGCCTGCCGCCAAGCCGTGGAGCGCATCATCAAAATACACAAGAACCTCAAGGACCTGCAGGTCGGCTTCCTCGCCCTGAACAAGGCCGGCGAATATGGCGGCTACGCGATCTACGAAGGCTTCAACTATGCCCTGCGTGACAAGAACCGCAACGAGATGGTGGATGCAAAGTATAAGATGAAGTGGTGAGCGGAAC
>JANMIM010000661.1:0-5158 GCA_031375795.1 Bacteroidota bacterium | reverse complement strand
AGGTAGGCAAGCGGCCCATCGTGGAATACAGCATTTTGCGTCTCCAAAAAGCGGGTGCCAAGCACTTCACATTTTGTGTCAATCATTTTGCCGACCAGATCGCAGGCCACTTTGGCAGCGGCGAGGAGTGGGGCCTCAATTTCCAATACCTCTTTGAGCCCAAGCCGCTAGGCACCATCGGGGGAGCGGCACTCAAGGAGGAGTTTGTCTACAATGACCTGCTTGTCATCAACGGCGACTTGCTCACGACCATCAATTTCGAGAAATTCTTCGCCTTCTTTGTCGAGGAAGAGGCCGACATGGCGGTGGCGACCATCCCCTACCGCATCAATCTGCCTTATGGCATCGTCGAGGTCGACGAGCAGCACCACATCAACTCGATCAAGGAAAAACCCACCTATACCTACCACATCAACTGCGGCATCTATTTCATCAGGCGAGAGTTGCTGGAGCTCATCCCTCCTCACAAGCGCTATGATGCGATCGATCTGATCGAGTGTGCAATGCAGGCAGGCAAGAAGGTCTCCTCCTTTCCTGTATTGGAGTACTGGATCGACATCGGGAAGATGGACGATTACCAAAAAGCCCAAGAAGACATCCAATTCCTGGACCTGTAAGGGCCACCCTGATTTTTGTGCTTTTTTAACACTCCCCGCCATCGCGGCTGGGGATGGGCGCTTTTTACCCCGCCGATCGACTCCCAAACCCCGCCTAGGCGCGCAATTCTCGGTGCCAGATACAACATGTGAGGGCCTGCTTGCGTTTAAACGGTATCTTGGAATTCCAAAAAGCTCAAAGGATGAAAAAATCGATCGGTACATTTTTGCTCGCGCTCGCAGGTGGAGCGGCTGGATTTGGCATCATGCGCTACTTTGAGCCCAGCCCCAGTCCCCTCGTGAGCACCACATTTGGCCAGCCGGCCGTGCAGGTCGCCCAGCCTGCGCACAGCACGATGTCGTTTGTCGATCGCCCCGATTTTGTCCAGACATCCGCCGCTGCCACACCCGCCGTGGTCCACATTCGCTCCTTTTTCAAGGAGTCGGCGGCAGCCGATCCATTTCATGGCATTTTTGGAAATCCATTTCAAGGAGGCATGCGCCCACAAGCATCGGGCTCGGGCGTGATCATCTCGGCCGACGGCTACATCGCCACCAACAACCACGTCGTCAAGGGCGCGGAAAAAGTAGAGGTGACCCTCGAAGACAAGCGCAGCTACGAAGCCGAGGTCATCGGTGTGGATCCCAACACCGACCTTGCATTGCTCAAGATCAAGGAAACCGAACTGCCGTCGCTGGCATTTGGCAACAGCAACGATGTGCAAGTCGGCGAATGGGTGCTCGCCGTCGGCAACCCATTCAACCTCACCAGCACGGTGACCGCAGGCATCGTGAGCGCAAAGGGACGCAGCCTGAACCTGCTCAACGAGGAGCTGGCCATCGAGAGCTTCATCCAGACCGACGCTGCCGTGAATCCCGGCAACAGCGGCGGCGCCCTCATCAATGCCACAGGGCAGCTCGTGGGCATCAATACAGCGATCGCCTCAGAGACCGGCAGCTACGCTGGCTACTCCTTTGCTGTCCCGGTAAACATCGTGCGCAAGGTCATGCAAGACCTGCGTGAATACGGGCAGGTGCAGCGCGGCATCATCGGCGTGCAGATCAGAAACATCAATGCCGAGATGGCCGACAAATACAGCCTCACGACACTGGCAGGCGCCTACGTGACCGGCACCATCGCAGGCGGCGCCGCCGAGGCCGCAGGCATCAAGCCGGGCGACATCATCACCAAGGTCAATACAACCCCCGTGCGCGGCAGCTCTGAGCTGCAGGAAGAAATCGGCACCTACAGACCCGGCGACAAAGTGCAGCTGACCGTGATCCGCGAAGGGCAGCCGACCTTGATGGAGGTGATCCTCCGCAACCGCGAGGGCACGACGGCACTCGGCGAACTCAGCAGCGAAAAAGCCATCAGTGAAAGTGGTACCAACACCGAATCCGCTGCACTCGGTCGTCTGGGCGCACAGTTGGAGACCATTGATTTCAAGGACAAGACCGATCTGGGCCTTGAAAATGGCGTGAAGGTCGTGAAGCTGAGCGCCGGCAAACTCAAGGATGCGGGCATCGAGGAGGGTTTTGTGATCATCCGCGTCAACAAGAAATTTGTCGACGAACCCAAGGAAGTCGAGCGACTCGTGGAGGAAAGCGAGGGCGGCATACTCATCGAGGGCGTCACCGCCAAGGGCAAGAAACAATTCTTCGCCTTTGAATAATCAAGAATAGCAGAGTTTCATAGTAGAATAGCAGTCGTAGCGCCCTCCTTGTGAGGGCGCTATGGTTTTGTGCCGCCATCCAAACGATGCTCAGCGAGCCGGATGGCCATTCAAATCACCCCGCCCTGCCTTGCGATGTGCCAAATACAGAAATCCGACGCCGATCAAGAACATGCCGCCCAGGAACAGCGACGCATTGCGCATGGTGCCCGTGATGCTGATGATGAGGCCATAGGAAAATGTGCCCATGGCGGTGGCGACCTTCTCGGTCAATTCATAGAAGCTGTAATAAGATGCGTGGTCTTCGGTCTCTGGCAGCAATTTGGCATAGGTGCTGCGGGCCAATGCCTGAATGCCGCCCATGACCGTGCCTACAAAAAAGGCGACGCCATAGAAGCCCATCTTGCTCGTCACAAAATAGGTGACGACACAGACCAGCGACCACACGATCGCCGTGCCCATCATCGCAGGGATGTTGCCGAGCTTGCTGGAGATCCACGCAAAGAGGTAGCTGCCACCGATCGCCACAAACTGAATGATCAAAACGGTAATCATCAATTCACTATCAGCCAACTTGATCTCTTCCTTGCCAAAGAATGTCGCCAAGTAGATCACCGTCATGTAACCCAGCGCACAGAAGAAAAAGCCGATGAGAAAAAGCCTGATCTTGGCCTGGGCAGGCTGGGCGAGCTGCTTCATCACGCCCCGCAATTCGCGGTAGCCATGTGACAACAGGTGCCCCGAGCTGCTCTCCCTGCTCCGCGTGTACGTGGGAAGGCCGGCAAAGGAAAGTTGTGCAAAGCCCAGCCACCAGAAGCCCGCCAACAAAAAGCTGATGCGGGTCGCCAAGGCAATGTTGGGCTTGCCGGGTGCAAGGTCGGCGATGCCAAATGTGGCAGGCGTCATGATGAGCACAAAACACATGATCAGCAGCAACGAAGAGCCGATATAGCCCATCGTGAAGCCGCGGGCACTCACGCCGTCCATTTGATTTTCCGCCACGATCTCAGGCAGGAAGGCATTGTAAAAGACCAAGCTGCCCGCAAACCCGATGCTCGCAAGGATCGAACCGCCCACGCCGATCCACAGCGTATCTGCACCGGTGAAGAAGAAGAGCGAGATCGACGCAAGCGCACCGATCGTCGAGAATATCTGCATGAACAGTTTCTTGCGTCCGGCATAGTCGGCGATGCCAGACAAGACCGGCGAGATCATGGCCACCATCAAAAAAGACAAGGAGACCAAATACGAATAGAACTCCGAGTTTTTCACCTGATGCCCCAAGATGTGCATCGTCTCCATGCCCTCGGCCTTGGTCACCGAAGCAAAATAGAGTGGAAACACCGCGGTGGTGATCACCAAGGGGTAGACCGAGTTGGCCCAGTCATACCAACACCAGGCGTTGATCAGCTTCTTGTTTCCCTTTTCAATGTTCATAGACCTTGCATTTTGATGGAGCAAACTACACATTAATCGGATGGCTGACGATGTGTGCGGCGGTATTGCCAGATGAAATCCACCTCAATTTTCCTCGGGAAGATGTTTTTGGAAAATTTTTTGACGCCCTCTCCGTTACCAAACGACCCCTTTTGTCCATGGCCGCAATGCATTGATTGTGAAAACGAATGGCCCTCCCACATGTGCGCGTACATGATGTAGGTGTGGGGCCGTTACTTTGGAGCGGCTTTTTCCATTGACAGCCCGGCAAAAGCGCTGAGGTTTGCAGCATCAAAAACATTTATTCACAAAAACTTTTATCAAAATGAAAAGTGCAGAAGGAGCGTTGGAGCAGTCAGCTACCAACCGTTGGGAAGAAAACCTCCAAACGTCCGTGAGGTTGATCTTGGAAACAATGGCCGCTTTTGGAAAGCCATACGGCCAAAACTACACCGCGCAGTTTTTGACGGCAGACAGGTTTCTGATGTTTCGCATTCCGGCCCACCGCGAAATCCAGACCTATGGAAAATTGCGCAACCGCAGCCTCGAAGACGTGGTCAGCTTGATGCATTATCTGGCCGACGAGGGCTTGATCGCGGCCCGGGAGCCCGATTACCTCACGGTAGACCTGACCCAACGGGGCCATCAATGGCTGCGTCAGCCGCAAGACGTCACCGCCAACCGTCAGCGTGTCTGCTTCAGTACATTGGAAAAATACTTGCGCTCATTTTTGAGAAACCACCGACGCGACTTGGCCACCAAGCTGGAACTCAAGCCCTGGGAAATCCTCACCGACTACACGATGGACCGCGTGGTGCTGAGCAAGCCACTGGATTTGGACAGCCTGAGCCGCGTGCCGGGCATCAATACCCAGCGCTGCGAGCGGTTTGGCGTGGGCATCGTGCGCTGTGTGCAAGACGTGCTGGAGCACTTTGAGGATTATGTCATGGCCAGCCTGCTCGTGAGGGTCAAAGGCGGAAGTTACCCACGGGTCAAGTCACTCTTTCAGGACAATGTCACGCTACCGGAGATTGCCGAAATGTGCAACCTGCGCTTGAGCACCGTGTGCAGCTACCTGCGTGACCTCCACAAAACCAATCACGTGGACCTGATCCCATGGATCGAGCGCAATGTCAACAGCAAATCCCTTTTCAAGGGCGTCGAATACTTCGAGCGGGTGCGTAAACCGAGCTTGAAGGAGGCCCACTTGACACTCGGCCTGGACTACAACACTTTGCTTTTCTGCTCGCTCTATGCCCAAGACAAGCGCATGCAACAAAAGGAAGCCCAATTGATGGCTTCTTGAGCACTCCACAAGACGTTCTTTTTGGTGTTTTACCATTGCTTGATAGGAAAGTCCCGCCCATGGCGGGATTTTCATTTGTGGATTGCAGGGATTTGCCTAAATTTGCACTCTACTTTTTGGAGAGGTGTCCGAGTGGTTGAAGGAGC
>JANMIM010000542.1:0-1361 GCA_031375795.1 Bacteroidota bacterium | reverse complement strand
GACGGTGTATCAATGCGCAAGATGCCTCCGCTACATCTTTGATTTCGGTCGGCATGACCACGTTTCCTTTTCACTGGTCAAGTTCCAGACACGCATTAATCAAAATACCCCCGAGCCAGTTTGCGGAACGTCAGGTGGTCTGATATTGGACATCAAGCAATGATTCGGCGGCGCCGAATTTTGAATCCAAATGCTCGTTCGTCATCCAGACCGCTCATGCCCTCCTCCGCAATTCCGAAATCGATACGTTGCCTGGAAAACCGCTACTCCCCCGCCACCTGCTCCCAGTGGCCACTCCCAGACCTGGGATCGATCACCACCCGCCCTGCCAATGGAATTTCAAAGGGCAGGCCGGCGAGCTGCAGCACCATGATCCCCTCCGCGTCAAACCGCAATTCGCCCGTAAAAATGGTATTCACGACGCCCAAGCCCGCATTGAGGTGATTGATTTCAATACTGCCCGGCAGGCGCGTGCTGTATTTGGGTTTAAGGGTCATCGGTTTTTCCAGCTTCCATTCCCCTGCCTTGCGTTTGCTGCCCTCGTTGTGGAGTTTGAGTTCTAGCGATTGCAAATCGAGCGGAATGTCCAATGGATTTTTCACGACGGAAACAAAACTAAATTCAGACGTTTGCAGCTTGGTCGATTTCCATTTCATTTCCACCAGTTCGAGGTCGTCGCTGCCCAAGGAATTGCCCAATACCTGTTGTATGAACTTCTCAGGCGCTATTTCCGTGCTGAGATCGAGGCCTTGTCGAAAATGGAAATAGGTAAATTCCGCATCGAGGTGAATGTCGATCTTGCATTTGTCTCTTTTCAACATCGATTTGTGCACCGCAAAAATCCCGTTCAATTCCAATTTCACCGGCAATTGCAGGCGAGACGTATCGCCTGCCGTGAGCGAGAGCCCGTCGGGGAGGCTACCCCGACCGATGAGCGTGTCGTGGTAGGTCACAATATAGTCGAGCTTGCGGGCCCCTAGGGAATAAAAATTGGGGTTATGAATCTTGGCGGTAAGCGTGGCGGCGAGTTGTTTGCCTTCCATTCCCTGGATTTCGATCTGGTCCATGCCCGCAAACTCAGGCATGCTGAACGTCAATCCGACCACGGCGACCGCCGCAACCAGGAGCAGTAGCAGGCTCAGGCTGATCCACTTGAGCTTTTTCATTGGCAAATCTGATTTCGCTGTGGCACGCACGTGAATCGCATCCCCAATGGTGGTATCCTCATCGCGAATTCCATTGCCCGATTTCCCATCAATTTCCGCATGTGTATTTGTGCGAGTCCGTGATATGGGAGCGATAACAATTGGCGCGGCGCGAGGAATAGGGATGGCTGCGCATGAAGTTGTCGGCGTCGTTTG
>JANMIM010000470.1:0-3932 GCA_031375795.1 Bacteroidota bacterium | reverse complement strand
CGTGAACATAAACTGCTTGGCGATCGTCTTGTGATCTTGGCTAAAGACATACTTCGTGATAAACGTCTCCTTGTGGTGCTCATGCTCGTGACCGTGGTCATCGCCATGTGCGCCGTGAGCGTCCTTGTCAAGTGTAATTGCGTGATCTGCCATAACCTCTATTTCTTAGATATCACTGTCTCTCTGTCCAAAATTACTTGATAATGCTCGTGGGAGTATTCTTTCCTGCTGCCAACGATGGAAACTCCTTGGAGTCATCGTGCTTGGCACCACTGTACAATGGCGTCTTGGAGGCGCGGGCCAACCAAGCGTCATACTGCTTTTGATCCAGCACCACCACCACCTTGCGCATCGCATTGTGGGCACGGCCACAGACCTCGGCGCAGGCAAGCTCAAAGTTGAACTTGTCGGCCTTGAAGACTGTGTCGGTCTTGGAGATGTCCATTTGGGCCACCGTCTTGTCGCTCAGGGTATCACCCTTCTTGATCGACGTGGTGATGATCGTATCGATTTGGCTCCAATATTCATTTGACATCAGCTTCTCGCGAAACTGCATCGTCGTCTGATTGGTCACGAAGTGGAAACGTGTCTCCATGCCAGGCACGGCGTCCATCTTCACCCTGAAGTGAGGCAGGTACACGCTGTGCAAGACGTCCTTGGAACGGATCTTCAAGTCGATCGTGGTACCGACCGGCAGATACATCGTGTCGGAAACAAAGTCATCATGGCTTTGTACGTGCGCAGCTGTGAGATCCAAGCCCAGTGCATTGTCGGGATTGATGCGCCTTACGTCCACGTCACCGTATTTCTGGTCCATCCCAGGGTAACGCAGGCTCCACTTCCACTGTTCGCCAGTGACCTCGACGCGAGCTGTTGGCTTGCTAGGGTCTGGAGGAGACATGATGCCCGTCCAGGTCTTGATGCCAAAGATGATCAGCACAGCCAATGTGATGGCTGGAACGACGGTCCAAATCAACTCCAACTTGTGGTTTTCAGGATAATACTTGGCTTCGCGGCCACCATCCTTGCCATACTTCCAGGCAAAGTAGAACAGCGCGCCATTTGTAAGGATGAACACAGCAAACACGATGACCATCGTGATCCAAAACAATTGGTCGATCTCAACGCCGTGCTCCGAGGCAGAGTTGTTTGCCAAGAAATAAGGCATGAAGGCGCGGCTCGACCAGAAAGCGCCGATGGTGCCCAGCACAAAGAAGGCGAGCATCATGCGTGCATTGAACTTGTCGAGGTTGATGCCAGCAAAGAACTCGACACCGCGCAAGCGAGCGACTTGGATGGCGATGTTGGCCATCAAGATCACGATCACGAAGATGAGCAGGCGAATCCAGTTCCAAAGGGAACTCAACCCAGCGTCTTTGCTCGGATCGATGCTGTCACCGCCGCCAGTCGAGGCCACAGCAGGCTCATAAGCATCAATGTAAGCAAAAATATCGTCGATCTCGGCCTTGCTCAACTCAGGGAAGGTCGTCATGGTGACTTTCTTATTGGCATTGAACACGTCAACCGCATACTTGTCGCCAGATGCAATCAGCTTCGCAGAATTGTTGATCCACTGGTACCTCCAATCCCCTGCGGGAATGCGGCTCGAAACCTTGTACAACCCCGGCCCGGTCAGAGGCTTTTCCATCTGGGTGTTGTGGCAGCTCGCGCACTTGCCGGCAAAGATGACTTGGCCTTTTGCCTTGTCACCCGCAGCCTTGAGCGCAGGTTGTGCACCCATCAGCAGTACCATGGCCAGTGCCGTCAAGATGGCGCCCCGTAGGATGCCCGCCATGCGGCCTCTTGTTCTTTCTCCTAGAGAGGATGTTGCTCGGAAATTCATATCAATTTACCTGTGCTATCCAGAGATCTAAACTAATTTTCAATTCAAAAGTTCGGCGATACAGACAATTATATACCCGTATCGTGGTGCAAGGACTCCTCAAAGAAGGGGTGCTTACGTGCTTCAATCGGGGCATCCTCAAAGCCTTTGTAGACCACAAAGAGGAAGATCGCACCGATCATGCAGACTGCACCTGCAGCCATCAACATCACGTGGAAGCCACCTGCTGCACCCAGTGCACCGGGCACCAGCAACAAGAAGGCATCCAAGAAGCGACCAAACATGATGACCCTACCCACAGAGCGCAGCGACTCGATCCTACGCTTGGACTCGCGAGGCATCAGCACGATGAAGGGGAATACAAAGTTGATCAGGACGTTGAGGGCAAACAGGAATTTGTAGTCCTGAAAGCGGTTGTAGTAATAAATCGTTTCTTCAGGAATGTTGGCATACCAAATCAACAGGTACTGCGAAACCCAGATGTAAGCCCAGAACACGCTGAAAGCAAACATGTACTTGCCGACGTCGTGCAAGTGATCTGCACGCAAGCTTGGCAGGTAGCCTTCACGCTTCAAGCCAGTGGTAATGAACATGGTCACGGTCATGCCGCTCACGAAAAGGCCAGCAAAGCAATACACTGCAAAGATGGTGCTGAACCAGTGTGGATCGACGCTCATGATCCACAAGAAGATAAAGAAGGAGAAGCCAAATCCAAACAATGGAAGGAAGGCCGCTGAAGTCACTTTGGACTTCATGTAGTTCACCAATCCACCTGCGGTATCCTCGGCTTTGCTTTGTGCTTTGAAAAGGTGGCCGCAAAAGGCCCATGCAGAAACCAGCAACACACCCGTCCCCAAAATGAACCAGATGCTCAGGAATGGGGTTTTGTGGTGAATCAGCTCATCGATCTTCTCGATACCTGGCACGCGCCATTGGTAGATGTCGGCACCGAAGATGAAAAATACCCCCAGCATCAAGGCGGCGCCGATCGGCAGGAAGCGGTAATAATTCTCCAACACGCGCTTGATCGGCAAGTACCAGCCAGCGTTTGCGGTGTAGCAGACAGCGATGAAAAACACGCCAAACAGTGCGATGGCAAACCACATGTAGGAGCCAATCATGAGCGCTACGCCGATCTTGGCTTTGAGGCCTGGGGCGGGACGCTCGTAGTGATGCTCGATCGACTGCTCCTCGTGCCAGCTTGCGCGGCGCCAGGTACCCGTCTCGGTCGTGTCGTCAAAGATGTGCTCCCCGTGTGCGGCAGCAGGATGCTCCTCTGCCTTGGCTTCGCCTGCAGCAGGGGTGGCTTCATGCTGTGCAGAGGCGTAAGTCGCCATCTTGCCGGTGCCGGCATCGCCAGTGTGGCCAGAAACGCCTGCCGCTGGAGCTGCTTCGTCATGCGTCCCCTCCTCCTCGTGCTCTGAAGGCAGCTTCACAAAGGACAAGGCAATGCCGAGGACAAACAGCACAAGCCCGACTGCTGCCAATATCCCAAAGCTCTTCGTATGGTTTGCACCAAGACGAAACGGCTTTAATTCTTCTGTTGCGTGATTCGCCATTTTCGTTGCGATTTCTATTCGAAAATTATTTTTCGTTCACTTTCAATTCCGTGCGCCTGTTCAACTGCTTGTTGGCAGGCGTATCGTTGGCTGCGATCGGCTTGGTCTCTCCATAGCCTGTGGCAGTCAACCTGGTAGCGTCCACAGCCTTTCCAACCAAGTAGGCCACGACCGCATCTGCGCGGGATTGTGACAGCGTTTGGTTGGCTGCGTCCTCGCCGTCTGAGTCAGTGTGTCCACCGATTTCCAATTTCAAGGTGGTGTGTTCGGCCATGAACTTCGCCAATTCATCGAGCAATCGCTTGCTGTCTGGACGCAGTGTGCTGGCCTGAGGATTGAAGTACACCTCCGTCAACTGGTAGCGACTGCCGACATTCATCGCGGCATAGTCGATCTCATCGACATGGAAGGACGGCGCAGGAGCGTCCTACGTGGCGCGACCTTTCAGCGTCTTCACGTTGTGTTAGATTTTCCAGCGCTCCTCATATTCCACTTGCGTGTTATATATATATATATATATATATATATAT
>JANMIM010000825.1:0-4042 GCA_031375795.1 Bacteroidota bacterium | reverse complement strand
ACATGGCACGCAACACACAGACATTTCTCTCGGTCGTGAACAATCCCGATGTGTGGGGCGCCGGCTGCGGATTTGTCTCCAATGGGTTCACGCTGGCGGCGGGGACGAGCAGTGGATTTGGGATCAACAGCTTTCCGCCCGACCAGACGGTCGGCTTCTCCCCTGGCGGATATGCCTTCTCCTACGCCGACACTTGCTTTGGCACCAACACGCAATTTGCCTCGGTGGGCGTCCTGGAGTTTGATTCGATCCGCTGGAATTTTGGAAACCCGGCGACGGGGATCCTGAACACCGACACAGGCACGACGGCTTCCCACTACTTCAGCGCCACGGGGGTTTTTAGTGTCACGATGATCGTGTTTGGTTGTGACCCCGATACCGTGGTGCTGCCGCTCACGATCCTGCCCTGCGTGTTGCCCACTGGACTCCATCTCGCCGGCACGGCCCTCGGTGACGGCGTGTATCTCTCCTGGGAGGCTCCGATGGCTGGCGACGTGATGGATTTTGATGTGGAGCGTGCCGTGGGCGAGGAAGCCTTCGAGCGGCTCGGCACACTCGCTGCAGCGCAAGGCGACGCAGGGCTCTTTCGATACGTGGATGCCTACGCGCCGTCACAAGCAGACTTGCGGTACCGCATCCTCCTCCACACCTACGATGGCCGGCAGCAATACTCCAACACGGTCTTCCTTCACGCCGGGACGGCAGGGCTTGCCGAGACCATGATTTACCCCAATCCGCAACGGGCCGGCGAGCCGATCTGGATTTCGCTCGATGTCTCAGGCGACGAGTTGGTACACTATGAAATCCTGGACATGATGGGCAGGTCGGTCCTCTCGGCCGACTGCATGGTGCATGGCCCCGATGCGAAGGTTTACATTGATTCCACCACCGAGCTGTCGCCGGGCACCTACAGCGTCAAGCTGAGGTCCTCGGCCGGATTGCAGCTCTTGCGGTTGATGATCTGGTGATGGGGGACTTACTTCCAAGTTGAAAACTCATAGCTCAAGTTGGCACTCATTTATTACCCTAAACCTCAAAATCCAATGAATCAGATGTTCCGCGCAGCAGCCCAATTTGCACGCCTCGGATTCTTAATTCTCTGTGCCTACGCATGCATGGCCAATGCCGATGCGCAGACGCCCTGTACCAGAATCGCTGAATTTGGATCTGCCCAGGTTTGCCTCCCTCCGATGCCAAACCACCACGAATGCCTGAAAAATGCCGTCTCTGAGATGCTGGCAGATGGTGCGAATGCACCTGGCAACGTGATGCTGGGAATGTACCTCAATGAACCCCTGTTTCAAGGGGTCTCCTATTTGGAAAATGCGCCCATGAATGACCCGGCTTGGGATTCCTTTGACAGCATTCCTTTTGAAGACTACTTTCTCGTGTATGCCACCAACGTTTTGGCAGGTATGAAGGTGGATACGATGGACCTCAGGTACATGGCATCGATGACCACCGGTGCGTTCGAAATCAGCTCCTGGGAGAAAATGAAGACCATCATCGACGAGAAATTGGACGGGACCACGATGTCGCGGCCCAAACTCCTAGAGCATTATCAACCGCATCCCGCTGTGCGGTCGATGGTGCTCTTGCTCAACTATCAGTCAGAGGAGGGCAAACAATTCTGGAAAGTCAGCGTGATCAACATGATGGTCATCGACGAGCGCCTCATCGACAGCGCCTACTATCTTTTTTTCAAGGACCAGTCGACGATCGAGGCTGCCAAGGCGCACAACGAAGTCTTCGTCAAGAAATTCATGGAGGCAAACCGCTAATCCGGGCCTCACCACCGCCAGCAAAACGCCACCCCGCTCCCACTGCCCCAAAACGTCGGCGACAGGGAAACCTCGGCCTTGCTGGGGCGCCTATGGTGCAAGAGCGGTACCAAGATACCAGAGGCCGCGCCGACCGCATAGCCTGCGACGACATCCGAGGGGAAATGCTTGCCCGAGCGCACGCGAAGGTAGCCCACGGCTGCGGGTGCGAGCGCGGCAGCCGACCAGATCAGCACTTGTAGGTTGGATTTGGGATTCAAATCGACGGTGACCTGGGCAGCAAAAAAGGTGGCCGTGGCCACGAGACATGTGTGGCCCGAGAAAAAGGACAACCTCGCGTCGCGGTCCAGGCGCTCAGACAGGGGCGCTACCTGCCCGTAGGCGTAGGGGCGCGTGCGGTGTGCGAGCCCTTTGGCGGTGGTCGTGAAGCCGTAGGAAATGAGGGCTGCCTCCGCGCCCATCAAGAGGATATGCGGATAGATGTGGCTCCTGTTTGTCCTTGTAAACAGTGTGACGGGACTCACGACGGCACACAGGGCCACGACGTCGCTCAATGCAGCTGCCGATGGCCGCCAATTGCCGACATTCAGCCGATCAAACCTGGGGATCGCTGATGGGTCTTGGGCATTGAGCTGCGACAGGGAAAAGGGACGCACGCGTGACTGTATGTAGTGTCCAGCTCCAGCAAAGGCGGCAGCGCCGACCGCAACCGGGATGTCGAGCTTGGAAATGCGATAGGGATTGATCGCCTTGGTGGGGAAATGGTATGGCATTGCGCCGATGGCCTCGGGCTCATTGGCCATGGAGATTTGCACAGGACTTTGTGCCTTACAAAGTCCAAGCAGGCACATCCAAACTAAGAGCCATGTAGCCAAACAGGAGAATCTCATCACCGAAAGTAGAGAAATTGAGCCAGCAACGCAATTCTCCAAAAATCGAGGTCTTGAGTTTTCACGCCATTCAAACGCCAAAATTGTCCATTTGCCCAGAAGCGACGGTGCAAATTTGATTATTTGCGCAATTCGACCGATATTTCAGGCTATGAAAAAGATGTTTGCCCTTTTGGTTCTCAGCCTTGCCATTTCCCTTGGTTCATCCGCCTATGCGCAAAAACTCGCCTTGCTGGTGACGGCCACTGGCGCGCCGGTCGATAACGGCGTGCTGGAGCTCAGCAACGAGAAGCGGATGCTGTGGATCGTGGACGACCAAAAGCCACGCGACGCAGGCTACGCCTACGAGATCGGCCCCCTGTGGCTCGTGCCCGCCAACGGCGAAAAGGTACTTCTGAAGGAAAAACAACTGGTCAATTCGCCCGCCATGTATTACACCGTGCGCAAAGACCAATTGCTGCAATACCCGCAAGGCTTTGACCTGCAACTCGATGCCGTGGTGCGCTACAATCCCGACCGCAGCCACGAGACATTGCCGTTTACCAGCAAGGACCTCAAGATCAAGTTCATTCCAAAATTGAATTGATTCAGGGTTTGCGGATCATCTGCTTACCCTTGCCTGGGATTCGGATCAGCTCTCCCCTCGCCTCCATGTCCAGTTTCACCGTGGTGTAGTACCATGGTATTGCACCGTCAAATGTGTCCTTGTGCCGTTCATAGATGATCTCCATCGCGTCTTTGAAAGGAATCTTGTCTTGCTCTCCCAACAATTCCAAAATGGCCGCCCGCATGTAGTCATACTTGGCTCGCTCGATATTGGGGCTTTGGAGGCCCCGGGGATGGATGGTTTGGAATCGCTCTACCTTTTCCATCATATCAGGGCTTTTTGGTGAGGGGAAATGAAACCTCCAAGCGCGGTGCAAAGCCGACAAACTTGTAAATAAAAATATCGGAATTAATGGCCTTGTTGAGCTGCGTTTGCAGGGTGGGCGCAAATCGGAACCTGATCCCTTTTTCTAATTCGTATTGCAAGGCAAGCCCGATGTCCAAACCCAGATAGGTTTTGTAGGAAGAAATCGAAGTTTGGTAGACTTCTACGACTTTGCCGTCCTCCACATCCTTATAATGTGATCGGTAAGGAAGGCCAATCACCGTCTCGACCGTTCCCAGAAGCGCGAGCCACTCCGAGATCGGAACCGCATAACCTCCTCCCAAGGAAAATTTCCACATTTCCAGGCCAGACACACCATAATAGTGTTGGTAGGCATGGTCTAGGATGGGATGCAGCTCGATCTTGTAACCCAAGACTTCGAATCGGGCTCCACCCCGTAGGAAGAAGCCCTTGCCCAGCCCCAGCGTAGCCATGACTCC
>JANMIM010000387.1:0-4716 GCA_031375795.1 Bacteroidota bacterium | reverse complement strand
TTCGGGCAAGGGGGCAGCGATCAAAGGGGCGCGGTGGAACTCCACGGGTACCGAGATCATCTATGTGGCCTCAAGTCGGGCACTTGCGATGGCCGAGGTGGTGGTACACCTCAGCGCCGGGACGATGATGGACGATTACATGATGCTCACCATCCACATCCCCGACGCTGTTTCCCAAATTCATCTGCTCCCCACCGAGCTACCCAAGGACTGGAATGCGATTCCGCCCATTGTCGACACCAAAAAAATGGGCGATGAATTCATTCGTGAGGGTCGTGCCTGCCTCCTGCGCGTGCCCTCGGCGGCGGTGAAGGGCGACCACAACCTGCTGATCAATCCCTTTCACCCCGAATTCAAGGAAATCAAGATCGTGGGGGCCGAGCCATTCCCCTTTGACCACCGCATGTTCAAGGCCTGATGGCTGCTGGGAGATGGCGGTGCGTGCGCCATTTTCCTTGCAATTCTCGTGTCCATCGGCTACATTTGGATGGATGCACCCGCCGCCTGCGCTTGCATTGTCTGTCACTTGCCACATTTGCCAAAAAGTACGAAAATGGCTCAATTCCAGCCCGCTCAAAAAAAATCGGCGCCGCTACAGCGGGCCAATGCTGCCGTCGGCCCTGTTGCAAGCGATCAGGACAAAATCGGCCCCCTCAAGTCTCCTCCCAAATTTGGCCTCACCGACTCTGCCCCTGCGCAAAAGAAAGGCCTGCTGAGCGATGGTCAACTGGCAAGCGCCAAGGCGTATTACGATCGCAATGCCGCCGATTTTTCGCCCGTGATCATCGAGCAGATCCAGGCCAAGACCGGCATGACGGCATCCGGGAAAATGACCGATTCGACGTTGCAGGCCATTGCGGCATTCCAAGCCTCGGTCGGGCAGGCTGCCGATGGGATCCTCGGGGCCAAAACCCTGCCCAAATTGTTTGCACACGGCTTGGCGACCGATGGAGCGGAGGAGGTCTTTGCCGTCGATTACATGGGGATCGATTGGAGCAGCCTCAAGACGGCGAGCGAACGCGGCAAGAAGATGGTGGATTTGATCAACCGGCAGCTCAAAGCCTCTGGTGTGCCCGAATGCAACGTCAAGGTCGATGACCTCGGCGCCGATTCGGGCCAGTTTGACTTTGCGCCCTGGACCATTTTGGTGGGCAACCAATTCTTGAGCAAGGAAAAACTCACCCGCAGGGAGGTCGATGATTTTGCGAATACCGTGATCCACGAGGCGCGCCACGCCGAGCAGTGGTTCAACATGGCACAGCTCCTGGCAGGTCGCGGCAAGACGCCCAGGGAGATCGCCGATGAGCTGGGCATTCCGCTCAGGATCGCCAAGGCCGCCCATGACAATCCGATCAAGGGCACGGATGTCAAGTCAAACGTGGCCAAGAATTGGTATGAGAGCGTCTATGGCTCAGGGAGCGATCACCGCGAGCATACACTGGGCGACGCCGGGACCTATGAGGACTACCGCAACCTGCCCGAGGAGAGCGATGCCTGGCGTGTCGGCGACGAATTTGACGTGAAACTCAAGACCGAGCGTGCCAAGGCCAAGCAAAAGGAAGTCAAGAAGGATGCCGCCGCCAAGAAGAAAGAGAAAGGTAAGAAGGAATAATGGCCATGAGATTCCTCTTGTGGGCCTTGATGATTTGTAATATTCAATTTATGTCTGTTCAGAAAAAAGGCGCCACCGCCTGCATTTTAGATCAAATCCAGTTGCTGGAAAGTGGATCTACCCTCTATGCCAAGCAACGCGAAGCCCATGGGGCGCCTGCAGAAGGCACAGATTCTCAATTCACAGTCAGCGACGACGATTGCAAGGCCAAGATCACATATTTGAAGGAAGTGAATGGCGACCGCGTCACCACGGTCTCCGTCACATTGGAGATCGCGACATCGGTGCCGGCCCTGACCGTGGCCTTTGGCAAGTTCAAGGCCCTGCCCCCGACCCCGTCGGGCAAGTGGTCGACGATCGCCCGCCACGAGACCGGCAACGCCGCCCAATCCTACGCCGTCATCGCCGAGTCGCGCCAGAAAATCACCGACAAGTCGGCGATCACCAAGGTCACGATCCGTGTCGATTACGAGGACTAGCCCTCGCACCACACCCTCCCGAAATAAATCAGTTTTTCCGGCCTCTGCGGGTCGGATTCTTTTGCTTATTTTTCGGGCATGGGAAAAATAAATCAGCAGGAACCGATCATCTTGTTGGGTGCCGGATTAAGCAGCGGACTCATGGCGGCCTATCTGGGCCGCCGAGGCTATCGGGTGCAGGTGTTTGAGCGTCGGCCAGACCCACGCGGCACCGACTTGTATGTGGGCAAGTCCATCAACTTGGCGATTTCGGTGCGCGGCTTGCATGCCATGAAGGACGTGGGATTGGAGGAGGCCGTTCGTGCCATGTGCATCCCCATGCAAGGGCGCATGATGCACGACCGCATGGGAAACACCGACTTCCACTTCTACAGCAAAGACGGGCAGATGGCGATCAACTCCATTTCCCGTGGCGAACTGAACCTGCTGCTCGTCAATACCGCCGATGCCTTTGACAATGTGGAATTCACATTTGACCACCGCTGCATCGGCCTGGATTTGGAAACGGGGGAGGCCCTGCTTCAAGACGAGCGCACGGGGGCACAGTCCAAGGTCAAGGGGCAGACGGTCATCGCCTGCGATGGCGCCTTCTCGGGTGCCCGCAGCAGCCTCTTGCGTGCGCCGCGTTTCAATTTTTCCCAAACCTACCATTCGGCAGCCTACAAGGAGTTGAGCTTCGGGCCCAAGCCCGATGGCGGATGGCAGCTCGACCACCACGCCCTGCATATCTGGCCACGCGGCAGTTTCATGCTCATCGCGCTGCCCAACCTGGACGGCAGTTTCACGGTCACCTTGTTTTACCCTGCGGTCGGCGAGGGCAGCTTTGAGCGGCTGAGGACAGTGGCCGAGGTCGAGCAATTCTTCCAGGCAGAATTTCCCGACGCCCTTGCCTTGATGCCCCATCTGGGCGAGGAGTTCTTTGCCAACCCGACCGGTGAACTGGTCACGGTGAAGTGCGACCCCTGGCATTACCAAGGCAAATGTGCCTTGGTGGGCGATGCCGCGCATGCCGTGGTGCCTTTTTATGGGCAGGGGATGAATGCCGCCTTTGAGGACTGCACCGTGCTCAACGAGTGTATCCAAGATGGAGCCGATTGGGCGGATGTGTTTGCAAAATACAGTGCGTTGCGCGTGGCAAACGGGCAGGCGATCGCCGACATGGCGGTCGACAACTACCTGGAAATGAGGGACCGAGTGGGGGACCCCGCTTGGCGCTACCGCAAGGAGATCGAGCACACCCTCGAAAAAGCATTCCCCGGGCGCTACATCTCACGCTACGAGATGGTGTCCTTTACCCGCACGCCCTACGCCGAGGCCCTGAGGCGGGGAGAAATCAATGAGGAGATCCTCCATGCGCTCGCCGCACAAACCCCGGATTTGTCCCATTTGGACCTTGCATTGGCGGAACAGTTGATCGTGAGCAAGCTGGGAAAGTAGGCTAACGAGCGCTCGTATGTAAACTAGGTTGCAATGGAAGCTGGCGGCAGGTATTAATATTGCATTCGGTTGGAGGTGGTGAATGAATTCTTGTGCTCTGCGCTCGTGTTCGCTGGACTCGTGGGAGGGCGGAGGCTAGGTCATTTTTGAGGCAGCGCGGCAGCGGCCTCATGGGTTCGAGCCGGAAAATGCTTGCCTCCCCCGGCGGAGTTGTTGTATCGTGGCCGGTGACATTCTCCCCGCTACCTCAAAAGAAAATAAAATTCGTGATGAAAATGAAATCCCCAAAAATTCTGCTTTCAATCGCCTTGGTGTTTGTGATCGCCACGAGCAGCAGTTGTGAGGCACAATCGGGAAATGAAGCAGCATCACCCAAGGGCGCAGCTTCGGTGGCGGCCGAGGTTGCGGCAGTGAAGCCAATTGCGGCGGGTGAGGCTGAAAAGTTGATGGCAACCCAGGCAGAGCTCCAAATCCTGGACGTCCGCACCCCCGAGGAGGTCGCGCAGGGTGTCCTCAAGGGGGCTCGCGTCATCAATTGGTTTGACGGCGATTTTGCAGAGCGGGCCGAGGCTGGGCTGGACAAGTCCAAGCCGGTTTTGGTCTATTGCAAGGCGGGTAGCCGCAGCGCCCAGGCGGCTGCGGTTCTGCATGAAAAAGGATTTGCCACGGTCTATAACCTCCAAGGCGGCATTACCGCCTGGCTTGGACAGGGGTACCCGGTTCAGAAACAATGATTTGTTTGTTGGTGGAGTATGGTTGTGCACGGGCGGATTTCTGATCCGCCCGTTGCATTTGTGGCCCGCCTCGCAAACTGGATCGGCAATGCGATGCCCAAATGTCTGGCCGCAGCCCATGAGGCAATCCGCGCCCTCACCCACGGGTCAATGAAAGCAGACTACCCGAGATAGCCTCAGTTTCGGATTCGGGGCGCCCAATAAACACTGATAACCAACGTATTTAGCCCGAAGAAAGACGGTCATGTCGTGGGGCAGGGCATGCAATGTAGAAGGGGCAGGGCATGCAATGTAGTAGGGGCGGGGCATGGAGGCCGTTTCAGAATGGCCGTTTTGAAGACATGGTGGGAATTATCCCCCCGAAAATGCCGCCAAGTGGGAGATCCTGTGCAAAATTCGGAAAACTTACCCTTCAAAATCGTCCACAAAATAGCCAAAGTGGGAAAATCGAAAT
>JANMIM010000384.1:0-4888 GCA_031375795.1 Bacteroidota bacterium | reverse complement strand
CGCCGTCGCCCTTTTTGACGGTGAGGCGCACCTCGGTGCCCTTGGGGCCACGAATGAGCTTCACGGCATCGTCGAGCCGCATGTCCACGATGTCCACCGGCTCATCCTTGCCTTGGGCGACCTTCAAGATGATGTCGTCTTCCTGCAATTCGCCTTGGCGGTAGGAAGCGCTGCCCGGCACGATGGCCGACACCTGGATGTAGCCGTCTTTTTCCTGCAAGGTCGCGCCGATGCCTTCGAGCTGACCAGACATCTGGATGTCGAAGTTTTCCTTGTCGTCTGGCGGAAAGTAGCTGGTGTGGGGGTCGTAGACATTGGTCACAGCGTTGAGGAAGGTGCTGCGGCGGTCGGCGACCTCTACTTTGTCCATGCGCTTGGACCAGTCGTCGTATGTTTTCATGACCTTGACGCGTGCTTCCTGCTCCATTTCGGCAAAGGACTTCGTGGTCGCATTGACATCTACGCCGCTCTCTGACTTGTCTTGCAGGTCCATCTCGGTTTGCAGGCGGCTCAGCACCTGGAACTTGAGGGATTGGCGCCAGCGGTCCCTCAACTCCCCTTCGTCCTTGGCCCACGTGAGGTCCTCGCCGTCGAGCACGATTTTCTCATCGACCGTGAAGTCAAATGGCTGGGTGAGGATTTCCTTGTACAAATCCTTGATCATGGCCATGCGACGGGTATAGATGTCGTCGCTCCGGTCAAAGAAATCATATTTGGAGCCCTTCAATTGATCGTCGATCTCGTTGCGCTGCGACGTGAGCTCATTGATGTCGGCTTGCGTGAAAAAACGCTTGCCATAGTCGAGCCGCTTGAGGTACAGGTCAAACACATGCTGGGAGAATGTGTCGTCGATCGTATTGGGAGAATAATGGCTGGAATTGATGCTTTGCAGCATGAGCTTCATGATCATCTCGTCCTTGGCCTCTTGCGGGCTGAAGGAGCGAAAGGACATCCATCCCATCACACCTATGATCGCTGCAAACAAAACTATCTTTGGAGTACGCATATCTTCTTGGCAACCCACTTTTAAGGGCATTCAGTGATTGAACGTAAAAGTTAGGGCTTTGTTACCGCTTTCCAAAAGGAAAATTTCCCCCGAGAAGCGGATTTTCCATGAATTGCATCGCGTGGCAGGGGAAAAACTTGCGCATTCCGCCGATCTCGTTCGCAGGGCTACTTCTCGATCTTTTGATAGGAGGTCACGATGCCCTTGATGAGCGCGGAACTGAAGCCTTGGTGCTCCATTTCGTTCAGGCCCACGATCGTGCAGCCTTTGGGCGTCGTCACGCGGTCGATCTCCTCCTCGGGGTGCCGATGGCCTTGCAAGAGCAGCTCGGCCGCCCCTTTCACGGTCTGGGTGGCGATGAGGTTGGCGGTCTGCGAATCAAACCCAATCTGTATGCCGCCCTGCACCATGGCGCGGATGAAACGCATCACATAGGCAATCCCGCAGGCTCCGAGCACCGTGGCGGCCTCCATGAGGCTCTCTTCGATGAGCGAAGTGCGCCCCAGCAATTCAAACAGCTCGGTCACCAATTCCAGGCCTTGTTGCCGGCCACGGGCATGGCTCAGGCAGGTGATGCTCTGTGAAATCTCAGTGACAATGTTGGGCATCGCGCGAAAGACCATCGCCTCCGGCCCCGCATACGCCGCGATTTGCTTGATCTCCATGCTCGACATGACCGAAACCAAGATCTTGGATCCTTGCAAGGCCGGCGCGATCTCGGCAAGGACCTCCTCTGCCTTGTAAGGCTTCACAGCCAATACAATCAGGTCTGCGCCCATGGCGGCCGCGAGGTTGTCGCTGCTCACCTGGATGCCTGCAGCCCGCAAGTCTGCAAGCCCCTCCAAATTCCTACGCGTGCAAGTGACCTGTCCAGGAAGCACGCGCCCGCTCCGAACCCAGCCCAGCGCAATCGATTGGCCGAGGTTCCCGGCCCCGATGACCGCAATAGCTGGAGCAGAATTTACAGAATTAGCAGAATTAGCAGAATTAGCAGAATTGGCTGAATTCATTGGGATGTTGAATTGGTGAACCAGAATTTACAGAATTTGCGGAATTTACAGAATCACGGGACGAATTGGTGACCCAGAATTTACAGAATTTGCGGAATTTACAGAATCACGGGGCGAATTGAATCGCTTCGCAAAGATTGCAAACCAAAATTTAGCCCAAAGCACGATTCAGAAAATTCTGCTCCGCATTCAACCCAAAGCACGATTCAGAAAATTCAGAATATTCTGCTCCGCATTCAACCCAAAGCACGATTCAGAAAATTCAGAAAATTCTGCTCCACATTCAACCCAAAGCACGATTCAGAAAATTCTGCAAATTCTGCTCATTGTTTCGTTTCCAGCACGCTATTCTTCATGTCGATGCCCTCGATCTCCCCGATGATCTTGAACTCTGTGCGGCGGTTGTCGTCGTGCAGGGGCTCGGAGCAGGGCACGCCGTCGTCGCATTTGTTGCTGAGCTGTGATTCGCCGTAGCCCTTGGCCTTGATGCGCTGCGGATCGATGCCCAAATCGATGAGGAAGATACGGGCGCTCACGGCACGCTTCTGGGCGAGGGCCTCGTTGTAGGCATCGCTGCCGCGGCAGTCGGTGTGCGAGCCCAACTCGACGATGAGCGTGGGGTTTTTGCGCATGAGGTTGGCGAGGAAGATCAAATCGTTGTAGGCATCGGCGCGAATGGTCCACTTGTCGAAGTCGTAGTGGATGTTTTCGAGGCGAATGGGCTTGTTGAAGGGGATTTTTTCCAGCTTGAGCGGGATGATCGTGTCGCCGTCAAAGGCATTCAAGGTCGTGGAAACCCGCGCCGTGTAGGTCATGTAGCCCTTTTGGCGCACATTGATCTCATAATAGGTACTCGGTTCCAGCTTGATGTGGAAGCGGCCATTGCGGTCGGCGACGCGGATCTGATTTTCCTTGCGACGCAGGTCGATGAACTCGACCTCTGCGCCCGGCAGCCTCGCCTTGGTGCTGTCGTCGATGACCAGACCGGTGATCGATGGCGGCGGTGTCCAGAGGTTCACCTCCTTGGTGAAGACCAATTGCCCGGAGACGGCGTCGGTACTCGTCGTGGTTTTGAAAATGCCGAAATCAGGCGTCTCGGTCACGATTTCGAACGCGTGGGCGTAATAGGTCTTGAAGCTGTAGAAGCCCGTGCTATCGGTCACATACTCTTGGACCGAATTGTCGGTGAGGTCCCGCACGATCACCTTGGCACCCTCCACAGGCAGGTCCGCGATGCTGTCCAAAACGTAGATCTCCAAGATCGGCTTCCGCAATTTGAACTGGTAGATGTCATCGTTGCCCTGACCGCCGTCGCGGTCAGAGGACAGGTAACCATCCTCGTTGTTGGGATCGAGGTACAAGGCAAAATCATCCCAGGCCGAGTTGATGGGATAGCCCATGTTCACGACCTGCTGATCGCCTTGCGGCTTCACATAAAAGATGTCCAAGTGCCCCAGGCCCGGGTGACCGTCGCTGGAGAAATACAGCGTGCCGTCCTTGTGTACAAAGGGAAACACCTCATCCCCGGGCGTATTGGCTGAGGTCATGTTGATCGGGGCCGACCAGCCGTTTCCTTCCTTGGTGCAATAATAGATGTCCTTGCCACCCTCGCCACCCGGCATGTCGCTGGCAAAGTACAAGGTCTGACCATCCATGCTGATGCTCGGATGCGTCGTGCTGTAGTCGTCTGAATTCAACGGCAACTCCTCGATCACCGAGGTCTCCAGATCTGTGATTTGCCCCTTGTACAATTTGAGCTTGATGATGCCCTCGTCGCTAAGACCTTTTTTCTTGTCGATGAAATTGTTGCGGGTGAAGTAGAATTCGGTTCCGCCCTCAGCCATCGTGAAATTGCTCTCATGGTAGCGGGAATTGGCGTCGCCTTTGATCAGTTCGGGTTTGTCCCATTCCGAAGAGTCCTTTTCCTCGTGTGTGATGTAGTAGAAATTCAAAAAGGGAGAATCCAACCAGTTGAATTCCTGCACCACCATCGGACCCGCCACACGAGCCGCGGCATAGATGAGGCCCTTTTGGTACGGAAATACCCCAAATTCGGCTTCGGGGGTATTGAAAGGCATGTTCTTTACCTCCACCCTGATCGAGTCCTTCATCAGGTCCTTGTAGCGGTCGATCGCATTCACAAAATTCTTGCCCCGCTGATCGCCCATCGAGAGCCTGTCGTATTCCGCAAACATCTCCCGCGCCGTTTCCAGATTCCCCTGTTGCAGCAGGGCGTGCCCATAGTAGAAATAGGAAATCGGCATCACATTGGGGATCAAGATCACCTTGGCATACCACTCAGCGGCCTTGTCATAGTTGTGGGTGAGGCGGTAGCACTCCGCAAGCTTCAGGGTCGCATCGTTGTCGATGCTTTTCTTGAGGTAATGCTCATAATAGGGAATCGCCAACTCATAGGAAAGCTTGCGAACCAAGACATCGCCCCGCCGTTTCAACCGCGTCTGCGCAAATGCGCCACTCGACGCCACCAACACCAACAACAAGACAAGGAAAAACTTCTTCATGAATCAAAACTAGGGGATAGCCTATTCGTCAAAACACACGTGGGCTCACCACGGATTCGTTGCCAAATGAAAAATCATAACTGATCATGAGCTCATGGGAGCCCGTCGTGAAACCGCGCAGGGCGGTAAAAGGGAAGTCATAGGCATAGCCCATGCGCAGTTGGCGGGTAAATTGGTATTCCAAGATGCCGACGATGCCGTCACCCGTGCGGTAGCTAGACCCGATGCCAAACTTGCCCCCAAAGTAAAAATTCAGGTTCATGTCCAGTTCGAGCGGAGCACCATAGACCTGCTTGAGCAACACCGACGGCTTGATCTTGAAGTCTGGGTCGATGTCGATCACATAGCCC
>JANMIM010000356.1:0-3229 GCA_031375795.1 Bacteroidota bacterium | reverse complement strand
GGAGCCACCTGCATCGACCTCGTCTGATTGGGTGAGCCCCACCGACCACAACATCCTGCTCGCCAACCTACAGCGATCGGTCACGCAGCAAAATATCCAGAACTACCTTCGCTGCTTTCGCGCCGATGGGCTCCGTTTCCGGCCATCGACCCAGACCTACACCGGCAACGAATTGATCTGGGACAGCTGGTCTTGGCAGGATGAACAGACATGGTTCAACAATCTCAAAGCCAGCTTGGGTCTGGGCACAGGCAATTATTTAGCCTTGTCGCAGGTGGATTTGCAGAGTTTTTCGAGCGACTCGTTGCGTTACATCGGGAATTATGACTTGGTCATGAACCACACCGATACTTCCCTCACGGTCAAGTTCATGGGGCAGCTCGAGTTCTTGTGCAAGGTCAATTCCTTCAATGAATGGGAGATCGCCCGCTGGACGGACTATGAAACGCATGTCGATAGCTGCTGGAGTAGATTGAAGCTCAATTATGTACAATAATCGATGGCATTGGTTGGTTGCAGGTCTGCTGTTTTGGACGGCATGCAACCCTTTTGCACCGGAGTTTGATCCAGAGGGGCTCGAGGACCAAAATGTGTTGGGAGACCGCACGGAGATTGACGGCTTTTTCACGTTTTTCAAGAATGCCTACGAACTGCGCGACACGAGCTTGTATGGCAAGTTGTTTACCAACGACTTCACCTTTGTGTACTATGATTTTGACGCTGCGGCGGAGCAAAACTGGGACAAGGGACAGGAAATGGCCATCTCCTACAACCTGTTTCGCAATGTGAAGCAGATCACCCTCGATTGGAATTTTTACATTGAAAACAACGTCGTCGGCGACACCGCCAACGTCGTGCGTAGTTTCAACCTCACGATCGTCGAAAGCGAGAACTCGGTGTATTCAGGGACGGGCAGGGCGCGCCTGCGGCTCAGGCGCGCGGGCGCAGGGGAGGAGTGGCGCATTTATTATTGGTTTGACGATTCGGATTTTTAGGGAGTTGGGGTAAATTTGCCGCAATGGATACAGGAAAATTGCATTTTTCAGAGACGAGGCAACGGGTGTGGCCTTTTTTTGTGGTCTTGCTGGCGTTTTGGCTGTTTTCGGCTGGCCTGTTGCTGGCCGAGGGTTACAACGGCGCTTTTCAATGGATGAATCACTTGCAGGTCGCCCCGCTCAACTGGGCATCGCTTAATTTCTTCACCCATCTTGGCGACGGATTGATCCTGCCAGCGCTCGTGATCCTATTTTTTTGGCGCAAGGATCCGGCTTTGGTGCTGAGTTTTGTCGTGGCATTCTTCTTCACGGCAGCCATCACCCAATTTGGAAAGCGATTCCTGTTTGATGACTGGGAACGCCCCGTTCGTGTGTTTGCGAATGTGCATGACGTGATCATCTACGACCCGCATGCGCCCACGGAGCATGCTTTCCCATCTGGGCACGCAACGAGCTCCTCTGCTGGCGGCCTCTTTTTTGCATGGGCGATGGCGTCCTACAAGCGTTGGCTTCCATGGCTTGTAGGGCTGCTGACAGTGTTTCTGTGCCTCACTCGGGTTCTCATTGGCGCGCATTTTCCTGGAGATATCTTTGTCGGCAGCATGATCGGGAGCCTCGGCGCCCTTCTTGTGCTGCTCTTCGTGTACCCACGCCTGCACAACCGCCTGGCATCATGGACGCGGATATCAAACCCGACGGTCGGCTACTTGGCCATGGGATTTGCAGGGCTGCTGATCCTTGGGCAATTTTCGAGACTCCTATTTTTTCATTGATGGATTGGTTGGCGACTCAGGATCGCGCATTCTTCCTCCTCGTCAACGGGGCACATTCGCCATTTTGGGATGCTTTCATGGGCATCGTAAGCCAAAAACTGGTGTGGTTGCCTTTCTATCTCGGTCTTGTCGTGGTTGCATTGCGTCTATTTGGGTGGCGAGAGACACTCTTGCTCGTTGCAATTGTAGGATTGGTCATCCTCGTCGCCGACCAAACTGCATCAGGGCTGCTCAAGCCCATGCTGCAGCGACTAAGGCCCTGCCACGACCCCAGCCTGGAGGGCATGGTGCATGTGGTGAACGGTAAGTGTGGCGGCCAATATGGATTTGTTTCCTCCCATGCCGCCAATTTTTTCGGTCTGGCCACAATCTTTGGCAAGGTGCTTTGGAGTCGACTGCGGGGTGTTTCAATTTTGCTGATTGTCGTTGCTGTGTTGGTGTCCTATTCCAGGGTCTATCTTGGCGTACATTTCCCGGGCGATGTGCTGGGGGGAATGCTGGTCGGCATGATTTCCGGCTTACTGGGCATTTTTCTATTCGGCGTTTTGCGGCGACGGATGATTTTTCCACAAACTGCAAGTAAATGAGGGCTTCGTTGGCGACCTTTCTTTCTACCTTCGCCCCCAGATTTGCGAGAAGGCACAGATGAAACAATTGATGACTTGGTTGGGGGTGTTGTGCATATTGCCTCACTTCGTTTTTGGGCAGCAGCAAGGCACGTTCTCCGTTTTGGAGGCCAATGTGACCTCTTATCAGTCGGTCAACAGCATGTCCAAAGTAGCTCGTTCGGGCGCGACAGACGTCATCGTCGGTTGGCGTAGCGCACGTCAGGGAGTGCCTTATTACAATATTTACATCCAAAAACTAGACCAGGAAGGCAAGATCCTTTGGGAAAAGGATGGTGTTCCGCTATGCCCATTCCCAGCCAATCAGACGGAATTTGGGATGGTGGAAGATGGGTATGGCGGCATCGTCGTCGTGTGGGAGGATTACCGCAAAGGCTCCGACCTCCCGGTTTTGTATGCGCAACGCATCAACCTTCGTGGCGAGCCGCTTTGGGGCAAGGACGGCCTTCGAATCTGCGAGGTGAATGGGGGACAGCGCAAGCCACAGATCATCTCGGATCTCAACAAGGGTTTCTACATCGTCTGGGAAGACTACCGCCGCGGCTACGAAGACTCAGACATCTATGGCCAATATGTCGACTTGGGTGGCAAGGCACGCTGGCTCGCCGCAGGCATGCCGATCGTCACAGCACCCAACATCCAAAAAAACGTCGCCATCGCATCCGACGAAAACCACTACCTCTATCTTGTCTGGGAAGACTTCAGGAATGGCATTTATTGGAATCTGTATGCTCAGAAGCTTGATCCAGAAGCCAACTATTTTTGGAAAGCCGGCGGCTTGGATGTCTTTGCGGGCGTCGAGGAAAACCATCAGAATCCAGCGATGGTGCCCGAT
>JANMIM010000332.1:0-11346 GCA_031375795.1 Bacteroidota bacterium | reverse complement strand
CCCCACGCGCTGCCGAGGGCCGACGAACGGCAGTCGACGCCAGTCGCCCCAAGCAGCGTGGTCCGACAGTAGAACTCTGCACGCATTTCCGTCCATCGGCCCACAGCTTTATTTTGGGGAGGGCCAATGGACGGGAGTTCTCTGTTCGTCGGCCATCCCCAAACCGCTGGCTAGGGCCGACGAACGTCAGTCGCCCCAAGCAGCGTGGTCCGACAGTAGAACTCTGCACGCATTTCCGAGCATCGGCCCACAGCTTTATTGGGGGAGGGCCAATGGACGGGAGGTATCTGATACAAGCAAAAGGCCCCCGATCGCATCGATCGGGGGCCTTTTGTATCTTACAAACGTATCGATCAATGGTGGTGACCGCCTGGGCCGTGTACGTGGCCGTGGGCGAGTTCCTCGGCGCTGGCGTCACGCACTTCGATGACCCTACCCGAGAAATGCAGGTTTTTGCCGGCAAGGGGGTGGTTGAAGTCCATGACCACGGCGTCTGGCCTGATCTCGGTAATCGTGCCAAAGACCGTGTGGCCGTTGAATTCCATGGGCAGCGTGGCCCCGACCACGATGTATTCGGCGGGCGCCTCGGCAAAGACCTGCGCGTCGATCTCCTCGAGACGGGTTTCGTCGTATGTGCCGTAGCCTTCCTCGGCAGAGAGTTGGAAGGCATAGGTGTCGCCGGCGACCTTGCCATTCAGGGCATTGTCAAAAGCAGGCAGCACCTGCCCGATGCCGGTGATGAAGGCAAAGGGATTTTCCTGGGTGGCTTCTTGAATTACGCTCCCATCATCGCCTTTCAAGAGGTAGGTAATGACCGCCACGCGATTTTCTTGGATATTCATTTCTATAATTGATAAGATAGTAGCCTGCAAAGCTAGCCACATTTGCCCAAATTTGGAAAAATCTCGGGCAGTTTGATGCAGGTAAATGCACGGCAATGAGGCTTGAATGCCCCCAAACCCCTTCTGGAGCGACCATTGGGCTGGATGATAACCGTGGAAATGTGAACTACTTGCCCTTGAAAGTTAATAAAATAGTCAAGTGCATTTCGATGGGCATTCCCCGAATACTCGTAAATTGCACGCTGGATGAAAAATTTGTTGCTTTCACTGGTGTGCGTCTGCATCACCACACACCTTATCGCACAATCTTCCTTTGACGAGAAATTCACGTCGGCGGGAAATATTGGCCTCACGGTCAATAATTTTGGCGTGATCGGAAATGCCTTCAATGGTTCCTTTGACGTGCTCGGCTATCCCTCCTGCGAATATCCTCGCAACTCTGGAATCGAGCACCTGTTTGATGGCGGGCTCTGGATCGGGGGGCGCATCAACAACTCCACGATCGCCGTGAGCACCGGCGCCATCGACGCCACCACGGGTTACACCCCCGGCAGGTCTGGTTATGAGTTTACAGCCGCCACGGGGCAGACTTTGAAAGAGCGGTCGTCCTTGTTTGATTCACCCAACTATGGCCCCGACGCCATCTCCCACCAAGACTTTGTGGCAGACTTTTCAGATTCCAGCGTTTTTGTTCCCGGCACCTCTATCCCGATTCTCGGCCACAACGACCCGCTGGGGGTGGGCGTGCACATGGAGTCCTACAACTGGAACTATTCCTTCGCCAACTTCTTTGTCATCTTCAACTTTCGCATCACCAATTACAGCAGCAATACCATCGACAGCCTCTACCTAGGCTACTGGACCGATGCCGTGGTGCGCAACGTGAACATCACGCAGCCCGGTGGCTCGGCGTTTTTCAACAAGGGTGGCAATGGGTACCTGGATACCCTGCTCCTGGCCTACGAGTTTGACGCCAAGGGCGATACGCTCTACACACAATCCTACATCGGCACCAAATTCCTGGGATCGGAAGACAAATTTGGCTTCCAGCATCCCCAGCTCAACCCCAGCTTGAAAGGCCATTACACCACTTGGCAATTCAACAACAGCATCGACCCGATTTTTTTCTTCCCCTCCAACGACAATGCCCGCTATTCCAAGATGAAGAGCGGACTCAATTATCTGGTGCCGCCACAGCAGGATTGGGAAACACAGATTCGCCCGGGCCTCAAGGCGGCAAGCAACCGCACGTATCTCATGAGTGTGGGACCATACGCTACGCTGGCGCCTGGTGACCACATCGATTTGGCTTTTGCCATCATCTGCGCCAAGCGCCGTGAGGATGGCCGCTACATCGCCGAGGACACCGATGAGCAAAAAGCCAACCTCATCCAAAATGCCGAGTGGGCACAGCGTGCCTACAATGGCGAGGACGGCAATTTCAACGGCATTTTGGACGCAGGCGAAGACAAGGACCTGGACGGCGTGATCACGCGGTTCATCCTGCCCTCGCCGCCCGCAATCCCGAAGGTGAAGATCGTGCCCAACAATCACCAAATCGACGTGTACTGGAGCGGCAATGCCGAGGCGTCGATCGACCCGATCAGCAACAAGGCCGACTTTGAGGGCTACCGCATCTACAAGACAGCGGTGGGGTTTGATGTGAAGGATGTCGTGGACATTTCCAAGTCGCTCAAGCTCACGGCAGAATTTGACAAGGGCAGCAACGGCTTGTTTTATGACACCGGCTTTGACAGCGTGCGCCTGGCGGCCCCGGTCACCTTTGAAGGCGACCCGATCAGCTACAATTACAAATACACGTTTTACAACGTGCAAAATGGTTGGCAGCACGCGATTTCCGTGACGGCATTTGACGAGGGGGACAAGGTGAACAACCTCGAGTCGCTCGAGTCGAGCAACCTTGCAGGCATGGTGCGCGCCTTCCCCGGCAAGCCAGGCAATACGGGCTTTGAAAACGGCGATCCCTTTGTCTACCCCAATCCCTACTATGCAGGAGCAAGTTGGGAAGGGGCAAGCACCTTTGAGGAGGACCGCAAGGTGATGTTTGCAAACCTCCCGGGCAAGTGCGAGGTGAGGATTTACAGCTTGGCCGGTGACTTGGTCGACCAGTTTGACCATGACCAAGCCTACAATGGCGACGACATCCGCTGGTTTGGGACCTACTCTGATACTGCCTCGACCAAGTTTGCAGGTGGCGAGCATGCCTGGGACCTGCTCTCCAAAGACAGCCAAATCATTGCGCGAGGTATTTATATGTTTTCCGTGAAAGACCTCGACTCTGGGAAAATATTCAAAGGCAAATTTGTTGTGATCAAATAGTTATTGATGATATGAGAAAGTTTTTACCAATTCTTGCTTTGCTGTTGTGCTCGGGCTACTCTGCCTTCGCACAATATCCGCTTGTGACCATTCAGGATATCCAGACGGTCACACCTGCCAACCTAAGTGCCTGCATCGAAGCTTCCCAATTGGTGGGTGACACGGTGCGCGTGCGCGGTGCTTTGGTCCAGAAGCCCGACTCTGCCGCGCTCACCGACAACAACAGCTACCAATTCTGGATTCGCAATGGCTACGGACCTTTCTCCGGCCTTGACATCATTGGATTTGTCGATCCCAACACGATCGGTGTGACCAATTTGGAAGAAGGCGACTCTGTGGAGATCACAGGTGTCGTGACCGAGTTTGGCCCGGGTGAATCAGAGATTGTGCCGCTGGACAACGTGCAGGTGACCATCTTGGGCGCACAGCAAGTCATCATGCCAAGCGTGGCCCCAGTGGGCGACCTCAACAACTCGACCCAAATCTGCCAATTGCCCACGGGCGAGAAGTGGGAAGGTCAATACATCGAGGTCCAAAACGTGACCGTCGTGTCTGTCGACCCATTTGCGGGCGGCACACGCGTGAGCTTTGTGGTGCAGGATGGCAGCGGCAACCGCATGAACGTCACCGACAAGTTTCGTGTGCAGCGCCTACCAGCAGGCAACCCTGCCGGTACCTTCATCGCCCCCAACGTGGGCGACACCTATGCCTACATCCGTGGCGTGATCACCCACAGCCCCAATGGCTGCATGGGCGGCACAGGCCGTGGCTATGAAATGTCCCCCACCAGGGTCAGCGACTACGGCATCAACTCTGCTGCACCGAGCATCATCACCGTGTCCCGCAACCACGTGACACCCACGAGCAGCCAGGCGGTGACGATCAGCGCCAACATTGCAGACAACAGCAGCATGGTCTCCAGCGCGGTCATGAAGTATGCAGTCGGCGTCGGCAACAACGTGTACACGACCGTGAACATGACCCTGACCAGCGGCACCGTGCAAAGCGGCACCTGGCAGGCCGACATCCCTGCACAGTCTGACGCCTCCTTTGTGAAATACTATGTCTGTGCCACCGACGACAGCAGCAACACCGGTTGCAATACTGCTGTTCCTACTGGTTCAGACCCCTATTTCTATACGGTACGCGACAATGGTACGACCATCGTCGACGTGCAGTTTGTCCCAGGCACATTCTCCGTTCCATCTTCCGGTTATGTCGGCTTGGATGTCACGGTCGACGGTGTGGTCACGGCATCTGCCGAAGCCACCAACCTGGGCTACGTCTTCATCCAGCAAGAAGGTCAGCTTGCTTGGGCAGGCATCATGTGTACCGACAACGCATCGCTCGCCACGCTCACCGTCGGCCAGAAAGTGCGTGTCACCGGTACCGTGCGCGAAAACTTTGGCTTCACACGCTTGGAGCAGATCAGCAGTGTGCAAACCTTGGGCACCGGCACCATCACCGCGTTGGACCTCGACCCATCGACCTTCACCACCTTTGGCATCGCCACCAGCGAGCCATACGAAGGCATGTTGATCAACCTCAAGCACCCGACCTCTGGCCAGAGCTTGTATGTCGTCAACAATAACCCTGATGCCCCAAGCAACTTTGCAGAATGGCGCGTGGGCAAAGACCTCTTCAATGGCGCCGACGGCTGCCGCGTGCTCACCGGCCGCGTCACCAACACCACATTCTCCTCGCTCAACGTCTCCTATGTGAACGACCCGATGTGGGCCTTCACTGACGGCACCATGAACGTGCCGGTGATCCAAGTGAACACGGGCGACGTCGTGAACAACATCACCGGCGTGATTGCCTACCTCTTCAGCAACTTCAAGTTGCTGCCGCGCAACAATGCCGACGTGAACATGATCGTGGCCGTGGAAAATGGCATGAACACCTCTGTCAAAGTCTACCCCAACCCTGTGCGTGAGCAATTCCGCCTGGCTTATGACTTTGGTGGCCTGCAAGACAATGCCACCGCCACCGTCTATGACCTCATGGGTCGTGCAGTGCACACCGTGGCCCTGAACGCCACGAGCGGCGAGACCGTCGTGGACATGAGCAACGTCGCCTCTGGAAACTACATCGTCAAAGTGAGCTCCAGCAACAGCGGACTCATCGACGTCGTGAAAATCAACAAGGTTCAGTAGTACTGGGCCCAAAAAATCGTTGCAGGTTGGGTGTTTGGTAAATGCCCGCCTGCTACTTAATGAAGATGAAGCGGAACCTCCTATTTGCAATTTCAGCCCTGTTGCTACTGGCGTTTGCCGCTTGCAACAAAGGTGAAAAGCTGCCCAATGTGGCACCCGAAACGCGCATTTCACTCACGGCCATCAACCTCACGGGCGATAGCCGCCTGCGCAGCGAGGTGACCCTGCACTGGTATGGCGAAGACAGCGACGGATGGGTCACCGGATTCGAGATTTCGTTCAATGGCACCGACTGGAGCCCGGTCGATGTCCAAGACAGCACATTCAAATTTTCCTTGTCACTGGGCACAGACACCACCGACATCGACTTTTATGTACGGGCCATCGACAACGAGGGCGGGGCAGACCGCACGCCTGCCTACCTCAAGATCCCGATCAAAAACACGCCGCCGACTGCATTTTTCGACAGCGTGCTTGCATTGCCCGACACCTCGTTCATCGCCACGACGGTATTTTTGGATGTGGATGACCTCGACGGGATCGAGAATGTAGACAGCATCTTCGTGAAGTTCAATGCCGGGAATTGGTTTGCATTGCCGCCCACAGTGGAGAACATCACGGTCTTGCCAGATGACCCCACGGCCTTGGGAGCGGTCGCTGCCAAGGTGTACCAAGGCTTTGATGCCGTGCTTGTGCCCGGCACCCTCACGGGTCTGAACCTCGGAGGCGACAACACCATTTATCTCAAGGCCGTCGACATCGCCGGAGCCACAAGCGCCATCGACACCTCGCGGGTGGTGTTTGTGAAGCGCAAATCGAGCAACTTGCTGGTGATCGACGCCCACCCGGGCGGCAGCACACCCACGCCCGAGCAGGTGTATGCACAGACGCTCGACCTCGTGGAGCCCGGAGCAGACCGCATCGACCTGCGTGTGAGCAATGGCGTGAATGTACCCCGGCTATGGTCGCCGACCTTCACCGCCTTCATCGGCTACTACGACCGCATTTTCTGGTATGGCGACGGCAGCGACTTGGGTCTGGGCCTCTTGGAGGATGCCAGCGGCGCGATCCAAAATTACTTGAACAATGGCGGCAAGATCTTGATCAATTGCAGTTTCCCCAGCTCATTTGACAATGCTTCTGTCTTGCAGGAATACACCCCGCTCGACAGCGTTTCCACCTCGGTTGGTAGCGCCCGCCTCCCGACCGGAAACCTCGTAGAGCCCGTAGGTGCCACCGCCGGCAACTACGACACGCTCAAGGCCAGCGTATTCTTGGGTCGGGCGACCCCCATGTATGTGAAGGCGACGGCCGAAACCATGTATGACGGCAACTTCACGACCGTAGGCGGCTGGGTAGGACCCCGTGCCGTCTGCGCCCGCGCCCGCAACGGTGGCGGCAATACCAATGTCGTGCTCTTCACCGTCGAATTGCATCAACTCAACGGGGATCCCAATTCCCTCAAAAATTTCTTTAACCAGGTACTGCTGAATGAATTCAACTGGTAATCGCATGAAAAGGTGGGGCCGCAACATCCTGACGGGATTGTTGCTCATGTTTTGTGCCGGTATGGTTGCTGCCCAGACAGGCATCCTATCTGGGCGGGCCGTGGACGCCAACACCAAGGACCCCTTGCCATTTGCGAAAGTCACGATCGAGGGCACCTACTATGGCACGCTCACCGACGACGACGGCAAGTTTGAGATCAAAGGCATCAAGCCGGGTGACTACACCGTGGTGATTTTCATGGACGAGTATGGCTCGACCAAATACACGGGCATCACCGTGAAGGCCGATCAAACCACACCCTTGCAAGCGAGCTTGGGCACTGTGCATGAGGTCGGTGGCATCACGATCGTGGGCAAGGCCGACTTGATCGATGTGAACAATGGCAAGTCGGGCGTGGTGCTGGACAAGGATTACATCGCCAACTCCAACTATCGCAACGTGGGTGAGGTGATCGAGAACCAAGCGGGCGTCTCCAAGACGCCCGACGGCTTGCAGATCAGGGGAGGACGCGTGTATGAGACCAGTTATCTGGTCGAGGGCGTGAGTGCACGTGACCCGCTGGCGGGCACGGGCATGGGCGTGTCGGTCGCCTCCAACTCGGTCGAGGAGATCGATCTTGTGACAGGTGGCGGCGATGCTGAGTTTGGGAATGGCACGGCTGGCGTCATCAATACCAAGATCAAGGAGGGTGGCGATCACCTGGAGGTCAAGGGAAGCTGGCAGCGCGACAACCTCGGCTTCAACATCCATGGGCCCATGAGCTGGAACACCGACGTTGCCAACTTGAGCATCGGGGCACCGGTGCCCTTCACGAAAAAGAAGGTCACAATCTTTGCCAGCGGAGACATGGAGTTGAGCGACGACTATTTCAAGATCTTCGCCAATCAGCTGCACAGTTCTGCATTCTCCAAGGGCGACTCGGTTTGGATGCCGGGCAACAAAAGCAAGGATCGCAAGGCTGGCAACGTCGCGACGACAGACATGTGGGCACCGCGACAAAACAACAGTTGGGCCAATACAGTGAAGATCGGCTGGAATGTAAGGCCGGGAATGAAATTTTCCCTCACCAACCAGCACAGCTTGAACATCAACCAAAACTCGAGGACATTGCAAGTGGTTGGAAACGACGCGATCATGCAGCCGGGCTTCCCCTACGTCTTCAGCAACAACCTCGACAACGCCGCCGTCTATACCCACCAAAGCAACCTCACGATCTTGAATTTCAAGACCTTGATCGACACCTCCTGGACGCTGGATGTGACTGCAGGCCGCCTGTTTACCTATCTGCAAGCCGATGCCAACGGACGCTCGTTTCGTGACAGCACCGTCGACCAGATCTACGATCCGCAGTCGATCGTGACCAATCCCGTCTCGGTCTTCAACCCAGGCGACTCTGTGGCATACGTGTACCCCAGCAATGGCCTCTACAACAACAACGGCATCGGTACCATCTGGCACAACCACCATGCCCAGGAATACACGCTCAAATACAAATTCACGCATCAGAGCAAGAGCGGGGTACACTTTCTGACCTTGGGCCAGGAGCACAAGGAGCAGGAGTATCAGTGGATCGACGTGTCGCGGCCATGGGTCGGCGCCCCCATCAGGGTCAATGACACGACCTTCACGCCATCGACCAGTTTGGGATCGAGCAGCGACTTGTGGCTGGCGCGCCCGGCACAAGGTGGCTTTTTTGCACAGGACGAAATCAAATACAAGGGCATCATCGCCTTCATGGGCCTGCGCTATGACTACTGGGCACCGGGCAAATTTGCCGACGATGCAGTCGCCAATCCGGCAGCGCCCGTCACCGACAACACACGCGAGGCCTACCTGGATCGCACGACCCCCTTTCTCGGCAAGCGCTGGAAGGCACGTCTGCTCCCCAAGTTGCGGGTTTCCTTCCCGATCACTGAAAACAACGTCTTGTACTTCAATTACGGCCACGCCACACAGCTGCCGCACCCGAGGTTCGTCTATGCGGGCCTCGATCCGGTGTACCAAGACCGCTCGTTCCTTTCCAACCTCGGCAATCCCAACATGAATCCAGAGGTCACCGTGTCGTATGAGGTGGGCTTGAAGTCCAAGATCAACAAGAACCTCGCGGTCACGCTCACGGCCTTTTACAATGACAAGTTTGACTATATCGTGAGCCGCAACGTGCTCATCAAGGATCAAACGGGCCGGTTTGTCTCCAAGACATTTTTCATCAACCAGGACTATGCCCGCATCAGGGGGATGGAATTTGGTCTGAAGCAACGCATCGGCAAGTACATGCTGTTCACGTTCAACGGTACCTACCAGATCGCGACCGGCAAGAGCAATACAGCTGCTGAATCGGCCCTGCAAATCAAGACCCAGGGTTTTGTGAATTCCTCCAAGGAGAATTTCCTGGCCTGGGACCGCCCATTTGACTTGAAAGCCTCCATGGTTTTCAAGACCGACACCTCGGTGCATGTATTTGGGATCCCGCTCAGTGGATTCCGCTTTTTTGTGTCCTCGACACTCAAGTCGGGCTTGCGCTACACGCCCTATGAGCAGACAGGCGTCGCCGCCAATGGCCGCCCGATCTATGAGATGGTCGAGAATGCACCGTTCAGCAAGATTGGTGCGCCGTGGTTTTGGACGGATGCGCGCCTGACCAAGGACTTCAGCTTTGGCAAGTCGCACGGTCAGCGGGCGTCGCTGTCGTTTGAGGTGCGCAACATCTTCAACAACAAGAATTCGCAGATCATCAACCCTGTGACTGGCAAGGCCTACCGCCCCGGCGATCCGCTCCCGTTCACGGTGCGCGACCCGAGCTATCCAGACCCGCAAGACAGGGGATTGCCGCCGACCGATCCAGCCCGTTACATGACGCCCCGCCAAATGATGTTGGGCATAAGCTTTTTGCTCTAATGCGTAGAATCCTACATACCACATTGCTGATGCTGCTGGCAGGCGCCGCCTTGCAAGCACAGCTGCTGCCGCGTCTCGGTGGTCAGCGCGCAGGCATCTCGGCCCTCACCTTCCTCAAGATCGACCCCAGCCCCCGGTCGGCGGGCATGGCCAGCGCCAACGTAGCCGTCTCGGGCGACGTCTACTCCACCAATACCAATCCCGCAGGCTTGGCCGACGTGGACAAGCTGAGCTTTGCCGCCGCCAATACCTTCTGGTCTGCTGGCATCAACCACGCCTACTTCACAGGGGCGAAACCCACCAAGATCGGCGTCTTTGGCTTGAGCATCACCTCCCTCACCACCGGCAGGATGGAGCGCCGCACCGAATTCCAACCCGATGGCACGGGCCAGTATTTCTCGGCCTCCAACACGGCCGTGGGCCTCAGCTATTCGCAGCGGCTCACAGATTATTTTTCCTATGGGGTCACACTCAAGTATGTGAACGAACAGTTGGCCGAGTATGTCGCCCACACGGGCGTCGTGGACCTCGGATTTCTCTACCGCACCGACTGGAAGGACCTCGGCTTTGCCGTGGCCGTTCAAAACTTCGGCACCAACAGCAAGCTCAAGGGCGACTATGAACCCGACGGGCTCAACAGCAAGCCAGTGACCTTGGGTTCCTATCCCGCACCGACCTTGTTCAAGCTCGGGGTGTCCATGGTGCCTTGGAAGACCGAGGACAAGAGCCTCACAGCCATCGTGCAACTCAACCACCCCAACGACAATGCCGAAAACATCCGCATCGGCTTGGAATTTGAGTACAAGAAACTGTTGTACCTGCGTGCAGGCTACAAGATCAACGTCGATGACCAAAAGTACCCGACGGCCGGCGTGGGCATCAGGGCACACATCGGCAAGCATCCCTTGCAGATCGACTATGCCGTGGACCCGACCCGCTACTTGGGCTGGATCCATCGCTTTGGGCTTTCGTTTGCTGTGAATAAACTGGATCGTGAAGAAAAGAAGAATGAAACACCTACGAATCCATAATCTGCTCTTGGTCGTCGTGGCGGCGACCGTGCTGGCATCGGGCTGCGAAGGCTTCTTTGGCAAGAAGCTCGATCCGAGTTTCATCGACGTGCCGATTTACAGCGACCGCCCCGTCGCCTATGTGCCGATCCAGCCTGTGTGGAGCAATTTTGTGCATCCTGTCGACATCGCGATAGGCTTTGACGAGCTCATCTATGTGGCCGACGATATAGCCCAGCAAATCGTGTGCATGGACCAGGCCGGCAATGAAATCGGGCGCATGAGCGTGCCGGGCGTGCATGCACTGGTGCAGGACCGCTCGCTCGACCTGCTCGCCTTGGGTACCTTTGACACCTTGGGCGGCACATTGCAGGCGATCTACCGCATCCAACTCGACAACAGCGGCGGCTACGGCCTCGCCAATGCACGCATCGAGCACAAGTCGGTGCATCCGTTTTATTACAAATCCACCTATGCGCCCGGCCTCGACAACCTCGTGGGCCTCAATGGCATCGGCCTCAAGGCAGACAATTCCTACTACGTCACCCGCAGCGGCAACAATTCATCGCCCGTCTACGGCCCCGACGATGC